>NZ_JFJV02000135.1:24719-97386 GCF_000611145.1 Cupriavidus sp. SK-3
TTGCACGGGTATGGATTGCGATGGCGGCGCGGGCTTTGGCTCGGGCTGCGGCTGCGTTTTCGCTTCTGCCCGCGACGGTTGCGGGGCGGCCTGCGCAGCCGCGGCTTTCGATGCGCCCGCCGGCGGCGCCGCGGGTGCTTGCGTGCCAAAGCCCGCCGCACCGGGGGCCGTTGCCTGCTGTTGCACGTAGCGGTTGAAGCTGCGGTTGCCGCTGCGGATATCGTGCCGCTGCGAGAGCGTCTGCCAGCGGTCGGCCAGCGTCTTGAGCATCTCGGGATCGGCTTTCCAGTAGCCCTTGCGCGCGGCTTCCAGCATGCGCTCGATCACCTGGGCCTGGGCCTGCGGCGCATGCTTCTCGAACCATTCATCAAGGCCGAGCTTGTGCTTGTCCTTGACGTAGACTTCGGCGAACTCGGTCCACTGGTCGTCGCGCACGATCTCCGGCGCGACCGCGGTCCAGCCCCAGAAGTTGTTGACGGTGTCGAGCATATTGAGCGCGCCGCTATAGCCTTCGGCTTTCATGCCTTCGATCCAGCCCGGATGGAAATAACGCGTGCGCAGTTCGGTGGCAAGGAAGGACGCCGCCGTTTCCGTGCGCGCACTGTTCGCATCGCGCAAATTGGAGATCAGCAGCTCCGGTGCCTTGCCGGTCAGGTGGCGCACGGCCAGGCCGATGCCGCCGAGATACTGGAAGGGATCGTCGGTGGTCAGCATGCCATACAGGTTGGAGCTGCGCGCCAGCAGCGCGCCTTCCACGCCCTTGAGGTTCTCGGCGTAGAGGTTGAGCTGCGGCAGCTTCTCGCCCCAGGTTGTTTCGTCGGGCCCGTAGCCGTACTGCATGCGCGAGAGATAGAGATTGGCGAGCTTGGCGTCCGCTTGCTTGCCGCTGCCGAAGCTGTCGCTGGCGAGCGTAGCGTCGTTGAGACCGGTGCCGTAGTTGCCCGACTCGCTGGCAAAGATGCGCGTCAGCGCCAGCGACTCGATGCGCTCGGGATTCATCTCCGGCGCCTTGAGTTGCGCCAGGCGCTCGCGCACCGCGCGCGTGCTCGCGGCCACCGCGTTGTCGGGCTCGGGTTGCGCGGCGGCCAGCTTGACCGCTTCGGCCAGCCACTTGATCAGGTTGGGAAAGTGATCGCGGTACAGGCCGGTGGCGGACAGCACCACGTCCACGCGCGGACGCTTGAGCTCCGCGGCGGGAATCGCTTCCACCCCGACCACGCGGCCACCGCCGTCCCACTTCGGGCGGATGCCCATGGCCGCCAGCGCCTGCGCTTCGAGCATGCCCTGATGGCGCATGGTCTCCACGCTCCACAGCGAGAAGGCCAGCTTGGCGGGCCACTTGCCGTGACGCTTGCGCCAGTCGGCAATCATGGCATCCGCCGCTGCTTGTCCGGCCTGCCATGCTTCCCGGCTGGGCACCTTGGAAGGATCGAAGCCATACAGGTTGCGTCCGGTCGGCAGCGCATCGGGATTGCGCACGGGATCGCCGCCGGTGCCGGCCAGCACGTAGCGGCCCGCCAGCGCGGTGAGAATGGCTTCGCTCTCCGGCGCGGCATCGAGGCTGGCGTAGAGCGCGCGTGCGCGCTGCATGTCTGCACGCTGCCTGGCGTCGGAAAGTCCCGTCAACGGCGCGCCGTCGATGACGTAGCGGCGCAGCATGGCGTAGGGTTCCGACCGCGCCAGCTGCTTGTAGTCGAGCGCGAACAGTTCCTCGGGCTCATCGGGAAACACGCGCTTGAGCCAGGACTGGCCAAGCATGGCCATCACCGTGTACAGCCGCAGTTCGGGATCCTGCGACTGGCCGAACGTGTGCAGCCCATAAGGCTGCAACGCGCCCGCGAGTTCGTGCAGGTGCGTGTGCAACGCATCCAGGTACTCGGTGAACTGCGCGCTCGCACGCGCCTGCGGCCAGCCCATGTCGTCGAACAGATGCATGCGCGCGCTGCGCTTGAGGATATCCTCGCGCAGTGTGTCCTTCACCGCGCCGTCGTCCTGCTGCAGGTAGTTGTGCAACTGATCATGCAGCGCCGACAGATCGGTGTGCAGGCCGGCCGGCTTGAACGGCGGCGTCTGGTGGCTGACGATGGTGGCACGGCCCCGGCGCTTGGCCTGCAATGCTTCGCCGACGTCGTCGACGATATAGGGATAGATCACCGGCACGCTGCCGAGCACCATGTAGGGCTGGTCGGTCACGGACAGGCCACGCTCCTTGCCTGGCGTCCATTCCTGCGTCCCGTGGGTGCCGTAGTGCACCAGCGCCTCGCGCCCTTCGCGCGCCCACAGGTAGGCGGCCATGTAGAAATGGTTGAGCGGCGTCTTGGTGGAGTGATAGAGGGCTTTCTCGGCGGCTTCGCCGCGCTCGCCGCGTGGCGGCACCGGCATCAGCGCCACGTTGCCGAGCTGCAGGCGCGGGATGGCGAAGCCGGCCACGCCGTTGCGCCTGATCGCCATCGACGAGGCTTCGGGCTCGCCCCAGCGCGCGCTGACCTCGGCGCGGAACGCGGCGGGCTGCGCGTCGTACCAGCGGCGGTATTGCGCCATCGGCATCCACGCGGCGCGGTCCGCATTGAGCAGCGCGCCGAGCTGGCCGTCGCGGTAGAAGGGCGCGAGCAACGCGCCAAGATCGCGCTGCAGCGCGAGTTCGTCGGCGGCCTCGGTGCGGTAGCCCGCGGCATGCAGCGCGGCCAGGGTGGAAGACAGGCTGCGCGGCAGGTTGAGGAAGGATGCCGACAGGTTCTTTTCGCCGGCGGGATAGTTGTAGAACAGGATCGCCACGCGCTTCCCGGCATTGGGCGTGCGCTGCAGACGTGTGAGCGCCAGTGCCTTGTCGGCCACGGCATCGAGCTGCGCCGGCAGGCTGACGATGCTGCCGTCCTTGTGCGAAGTGGCGGCGGCCAGCATGGGATCGCTGACGCCGGCCAGTTCGGGCTGCACCAGGTAGAAGGGCGTGTCGGTGAGGCTGATGCCGTGCGGATCGCGCTCCCAGTCCTGCGCATCGCCCTTGCGGTAAGGCATGACCTGCAGCACCGGGATGCCCAGCGTTTCGAACTCCGCCTTGCGGCCCGCCGCATTGAGCATGATCTGGCCGTTGACCAGCACATCGACAATGCGCTTGCCGCCGGGCGCGGCCATGCGCTGCACGCCGTCCGCATCCATCACCGGGCTGTAGAAGACGAGCGCGCGCGCGCCGCGCGCTTCGATGCGCGCGATCAGGTCGTCGATAAAGGCGCTGTCCAGGCCGGAGACATAGGCCTGGTGGATGGCGACGCCGATCACCGGCGTGCCAGCGTGGCCGGATGCGCTGAGCGCCTCGTCCGGCGATTCGGTCACCACGCTGGCCAGGCGCGGATGGTAGTAAGCGGCTTTTGGAAACGCCACCGGCGCGGGAATCGCGCCGTCCGCGCGCAGCTTGAACTGCTGCGCGGCCAGCGTGCGCATCATGGCGTCGAAGTTGGCGCGGCCACCGTTGACATAGTACGCATGCAGCTTCGCACCCAGCGCATTGTCGAGGCCGTGCGCCTCGAAGCGGTCGGTGGCGATCAGCAGGCGCGGCACGCGCGCACTGGTCCATTGCGGCCCCAGCTTCGCCAGCATCTCGGTGACGATGTGATCGCGCGGCGCATCGAGGATCAGCAATCCCGCGCCGTCGATGAATGGCGCCACATCTTGCGCGCTCATCCGTTCGAGATAGCGCGCATCGAGCGTCATTCCGTGCGCGCGCGCCATCGCCTGCAGGGGCTCGAACTTGCCCGCCGGCACCGGCGAGGTGGTCAGCACGGCGATCTTCGGCGTGGCCCGCGCCTGCTGCACGCCGAGCGCCAGAAGGACAAGCCACAGCAGGCACAGCGCGCGGATCAGCCGCATCCTGGATTTGTGTTGTGGGGACATGTCGGGTCGAATCGCCTCAGGTCAGAACGACAGCTTCACACTGGCGGCGAAGGTACGCCCGGGCTGCGTATAGAAATCCAGGCCCGGCTCGCTGGCGGCCACGCTGCCCTGGCGCACATCGCCCCACAGCCAGTATTTCTTGTCGAACACGTTGTTCACCGAGAGCACCAGGCTGGCGTAGCGGTTGAAGCGCCACCAGCCCTGGAGATCGACCACACCGTAGCCGCCCGGCTTGAAGTAGGTGAAGGACGTGTCGTCGGTGCGCGTCACCGGGCGCGCTCCACGCCAGCGCAGGCTGGCGCCCTGGCCCTGGCTGTCACTGCCGCGCTCCCAGGTCAGTGCGGCGCTGGCGCGCAGCGGCGAGACGCTGTTGAGCGGCTGGCCGGTCTGTTCGTTGTTGCCGTGCGCATAGGCCACGGCGCTGTCGACGCGCCACTGCGGCAGGAAGCGGTAGCTGCCGCGCCACTCGGCGCCGTAGATGCGCACGCTGCTCTGGTTGCGGTACTGGTACGTGGCTCGCAGGCCGGCGAGACAGGCGGGGTCGGACGGGCAGTTCAGCGCCACCTGTTCGATAAAGTCCTTGTAGCGGTTGTCGAATACCGCGACGCTGGACTGCACGCGCTCGTCGGTGTAGCGCGCACCGATCTCGAAGGAGCGGCTCTTCTCCGGATTCAGATCGCCATTGGGCGCGGCGCCGTAGCCCTGGATGGTGTTGCGGAAGCTGCCGTTGATTTCCTGGTAGTTCGGCGCGCGGTAGCCGAAAACGTACTGGGCCCACACGTTGATGCGGTCGGTGGCTTGCCACAGCGCGGACAGCTTGGGCGAGACCGCCCAATCGCTCTTGCTGATGGCGGGCTTGGCGGCGACGCTGTTGTAGAGCTTGTCTTCGTCCGGCCCGAGCGCGTAGTGGTCGAAGCGCAGGCCGGGCGTGAGCGTGAAGCGGCCGCTGGCGAACTGCAGTTCATCCTGCACGAAGAGGCCGGTCTGGCGGGTCTCGCCCTTGGGGAAATCGTGGATCGGGAAGTTGTCGCCGGCCAGCGATTTCGACACCACGCCGGTGGTGCGGTTGTAGGCGGTGCCATCGCGCATCTCGCTGGTCTGCGTGCGCAGGAAATCCACGCCGGTGATCAGCCGGTGGCCTACGAAGCCCGTGTTGAACGACTTGTCGGCCTGCAGGTTGAAGCCAGTCTGCTGCTGTCGGAAGCCGAACAGCAGGTTCACGTCGCACAGGCTGCTGCCCGCCGTGGAGCCCGAGCATCCGGAGCTGGTCCTGCTGCGCACCTGGTTGGTCACGGTGTTGGACTCGCTCTCCTGATAGAACACGGTGGCGCCGAGGCGGTCGATCAGGTGGCTGGCCGGCTTCCACTCATAGTCCAGGCTGACGCGGTTGCGCGACAGGTCCTCGGTGCCGCTGGCGGCAGTCACGCGCGGCAGCGCGGTGGACAGGCGCAGGATATCGGTAAAGGTGTCGCTGTCGCGATGCTCGTAGGTCAGCCTGAAGCGGTGCCCGGCGGCGGGATCGAGCACGATCTTGCCGAGCCAGGCGTTGGTCTCGCTGTTCTGGGGGTTGGGCTTGGTGCGGCCGTTCGAGATGGAATCATTGCCGCCCATGTTTTCCACCTCGTGCCCCTTGCGGTGCGCGTACATGAACAAGCCCTTGATGGTGTCGTTGCCGCCCGCCACGCCGGCGGTCTGGCCGAAACCGCGGTCGATGCCGTTCCACGACAGGCCCGCCTCGCCGCCCACCGCGCGGCCGTGCATCAGGTCCTCGGGGTCCTTGGTGACGTATGAGACCACGCCGCCGATGGCGTCCGACCCGTACAGGCTGGAGGCCGGCCCGCGCAGCACCTCGACCCGCTTGAGGAAGGAGAACTCGGGCGCGTCGCGGGTGGCGCTGGACAGGTTGGAGGGGCCGCCGCCGTTGTAGTAGTCCGGCAGGCGCACGCCATCGACCATCAGCAGCACGCGGTTAGCCTCGATGCCGCGGATATTGATGCTGCCGGCACCAAAGCGGCGCCGGTCGCGCGGCACGTCGATATCGGGTTCGTCGGCAAACAGGCCGGTCTCGTCGACCGGCTGGGCGCGCTCGATGCGGCTGCCCTCGATGACGGTGATGGTGGAAGCGACGGCATCGGCGCGTTCCTCTGTGCGAGTGGCGGTGACCACCACCTCGCCCAGCGGGCGGACCGGATCGACGGCCGGTTCAGCAGCCAGCGCCGGACCACCGAGGGTGGCGCAGATGGCGATGGGCGTGACTCGTACGGAGGCGCGAAGGCGCGCCAGACAGCGGCGTTTCATGGATTTTCCCCAAAAGAAAACGAAACGCTGGCTGGCGGAAACTGAAGATTCGGGCGGCTGGCTGGCGTGGTCGGGCGCAGCTCGGCAGGCCCGGCCACGCTTTATTGAGAATGCGAATTATTATCAATAAAGCCAGACTTGTAAAGCATAAGGCGCATCGACTGGTACGGAAGCGCACCGGGCGGGCCGGTTCGTGGCAAAGGCGCCACGCAGAAATGTGAAAGGGGTGGCGCCGACCGCTCCGGCACCGCCCCTGAGGCGTCGCTGACTGCCAAATCAACCGCTCAGTGCGTCGTCTCCCCGCCCACCAGGGCCGGCAACCGATTGCCCTCGGCATCGATCTGCAGCGGGCCCGTGCCCGAGAAGCGATCCAGCGCAAGGTAGATCACCGGCGTGATGAACAGCGTGATCACCTGCGAGAACAGCAGGCCGCCCACCACCGCCAAACCCAGCGGCTGGCGCAGTTCGGCGCCGGCGCCCAGGCCCAGAGCCAGCGGCAAGGCGCCCATGATGGCCGCCAGGGTGGTCATCATGATCGGGCGGAAGCGCAGCAGGCAGGCCTGCCGGATCGCGCGTGCCGGGGCCATACCCTGGTCGCGCTGCGCCGCTAGCGCGAAGTCGATCATCATGATGGCGTTCTTCTTGACGATGCCGATCAGCATCAGCACGCCGATGGTGGCGATCAGCGACAACTCCACGTTGAAGATGAACAGCGTCAGCAGCGCGCCCACCGCCGCCGACGGCAGGCCGGCCAGGATGGTCAGCGGATGGATGTAGCTTTCATACAGCACCCCCAGCAGCGTGTAGATCACCGCGATGGCCGCCACCAGCAGCAGCACCTGGGTCGCCTGCGAGGACTGGAACACCGCCGCGTCGCCGCCCCAGCTTGTGAAGATCGCGGTGGGCATGGCGATCTCCTGCTTGTAGGCATCGATCCTGGACGAGGCATTGCCCAGCGCCGCGCCCGGCGCAAGGTTGAACGACACCGTCACGGAGGGCAGCTGGCCCTGGTGGTTCACGGCGATCGGCCCGACCCGGCGCTCGGTGGTGGCGAAGGCCGAGATCGGCACCATCTGCCCGGTCTTGCTGCGCACGTAGATCTTGGAGAAGGCGGTCTCGTCGGCACGGTCGATATCGGCCGCCTGCAGGATCACGTAGTAGTTGTCGATCGGCGTGTAGATGGTGGAGACCTGGCGCTCGCCAAAGGCGGAATACAGCGCCTGGCGCACGTCCTGGATCTGCACGCCCAGCGCGTTGGCCTTGTCGCGGTCGATGGAGAGCTGCGCTTCCAGGCCCGACTGCTGCGAATCGCTGGTGACGTCGCGGAACAGCGGGTCGGCGCGCATCTTGCCCATCAGCTTGTCGGAGTACTCCTGCAGCTGGCCGGCCTTCACGCTCTGCAGCGTGTACTGGTAGCGGCTCTTGCTCTGGCGCCCGCCCAGGCGCAGGTTCTGCACCGGCGAGAAGTAGACCGCCAGCCCGGCGATCCCGGAGACATCCTTGCGCAGCGACTCCACCACCTTGGCCATCCTGGGTCGCTCGCCGAGCGGCTTGAGCTCGACGAACATGCGGCCAGTGTTGATGGCGGGGGAGGGCCCGCCGCCGATCGACACCACGATGCTGCGCACTGCCGGGTTCTTGCGCATGCGCTCCGCGGCATCGCGCAGGCGGTCGGCCATGGCGTCGAAGGAGATGTCCTGCGGGCCTTCGGCGTTGACCTGGATCTGACCGATGTCTTCTTCCGGGAAAAACCCCTTCGGAATGGTCGCGAACAGCACGGCCGTCAGCACGAAGGTCAGGCCAGCCACTGCCAGCACCGACTTGCGGTGCGCCAGGCACCAGTCGAGCCCGCGCGCGTAGCGGTGCAGCGTGAATTCGAACAGGTTTTCGAACCACTGGGTGGAGCGCAGCCCGATGGTCTGCTTCTGCTTGATGGCCGGCGCATGGGCCGCGCCGGCGTGATCGCCATAGGCATGCTGCGACTCGTCGATCGGCACGTTCTCGGCCGACAGGAAGCGCGCGCACAGCATCGGGATCAGCGTCAGCGACACCAGCGCCGAGACCAGGATCGACAGCGACACCACGGCGGCGAACTCATGGAACAACAAGCCGATCACGCCCGGCATGAAGAAGATGGGGATGAACACCGCCACCAGCGAGATCGAGATCGACAGGATGGTGAAGCCCATCTCGCGCGAGCCTACCAGCGCGGCCTTGAGCGGCGGCACGCCTTCCTCGATGTGCCGCACGATGTTTTCCAGCATCACGATGGCATCGTCCACCACCAGGCCCACGGCGAGCGTGATGGCCAGCAGCGAGACGTTGTCCAGGCTGTAGCCGAAGGCCTTCATCAACGCCACCGTGCCGATCAGCGAGATCGGCAGCGACACGGTGGGGATCAGCGTGGCGGCGGCGCGCCGCAGGAACAGGAAGATCACCATCACCACCAGCCCCACGGTGAGGGCCAGCGTGAACTGCACATCGTGGATGGACTCGCGGATCGATTGCGAGCGGTCGTTGACCACGCTCACGTTGACCGAGTCCGGCATCTGCTGGATCAGGCGCGGCAGCGCGTTCTTGATGGCGTCCACCACCGCCACCGTGTTGGCGTCGGGCTGGCGCAGCACGGCCAGCACGATCGAGCGTTCGTTGTTGAGCCAGCTGCCGGTCTTGATGGTTTCGACGCTGTCTTCCACGTCGGCCACGTCGGACAGCCGCACCAGCGCGCCGCTGGGCTGGCTGGCCACGATGATGTTGCGGAAGGCATCGGCGCTGGCGAGCTGGCGGTTGGCCTGGATGGTCAGCGTCTGGCGCGCGCCGTCCAGCGTGCCGACCGGCGTATTGGCGTTGGCGCGGTTCAGCGCGGTGGCCAGTTCGTCCAGCGTGAGGCCGCGCGCGGCGAGGGCGTCCGGGTGGGCGCGCACACGCACGGCGAAGCGCTTCTGGCCAAACACCTGCACCTGCGCCACACCCGGCAGGGTAGCCAGGCTGGGCGAGATCAGGTTGTCGCCGAAGGCATTCAGCTCGGCCAGGCTCATGGCCGGTGAGTTGATCGCCAGCAGCAGCACCGGCGCGTCAGCCGGGTTGACCTTGCGGTACGACGGCGGCACCGTCATCTCGATCGGCAGCGCGCGCTGGGCGCGGAACAGCGCCGCCTGCACGTCCACGGCCGCGGCATCGATGTCGCGGTCGTTGTTGAACTCGATGGTGATGCTGGAGTTGCCGAGCGTGTTGGACGAACTGATCACCGACACGCCGGGGATGGTGGCGAACTGCTTTTCCAGCTGGGTCGCCACCGAGGCCGCCATGGTCTCGGGGCTGGCCCCTGGCAGCGTGGCGGTGACCTGGATCACCGGCGAATTGAATGACGGCAGCGCCGCGATCGGGATGGTGGGATAGAGCGCGATACCGGTGACGATCACTGCCAGGCATAGCAGGATCGTCATCACCGGACGGCGGATACAAAGCTCGGACAGGGTCATGGTGTCAGCGCCCTGGGCTCAATGCTTGGCGTCGGCGGCCGCCGCGCTGGCGGCACCTGCCTTGGCGGCTGGCGTGGCTTCCCGCACCAGGCTGCCGGCACGCAGGTTCTGCGCGCCTTCGACCACCACGCGCGTGCCCGGCGGCACGCCCTCGATCACGGCGGCGCTGGCGGTCGAGACCTGCACCTTGACCGGCATCGGCTTGACGCGGCTGTCTGGCTGCACGGCGTAGACGAAGCGCCCCTCGGGTCCGGTCACCACCGCCTGCGGCGGCACAGAGAGCGCATCCTTCAGCGTCTGCACCACCGCCTCCACGTTGGCGTAGGTGCCCGGCCACAAGCGCTGCAATTCATTGTCGAACTGCGCCTTGATGCGGATGCTGCCGTACTGCGGGTCCACCGTGTTGTCGACGAAGCTGATCTTGCCGGTCACCGGAGCCTTGCTGCCGTCGTTGGGCAGGGCGGTGACGGCGACGGGGCCGGCGTGCAGCGCCTCGCGCAGCGCGGCGAGCTGGCGCTCGGGCAAGGTAAAGGTGACGGCGATAGGCTGTACCTGGGCGATGGTGACCATCGGCAGAGCGCTGTTGGGCATCACCAGCGAGCCGGGGAACATGTTGATCACGCCGGTCCGCCCGCCGATGGTGGCGCGGATGGCGCCGTAGCTCACCGCCACGCGACTGGCCTCGATGGCGGCCTGGTCGGCGTGGATGGTGGCCTCGAAGCCGTCGACCTTGGCCTGTGCGGTATCCACCGCGCTCTTGGAGATGAAGTTGCGTTCCAGCAGTTCCTTGCTGCGCGCCAGCGTGCGGCGCGCATCGGACAGGTCGGCCTGGTCACGCATCAGCTGGGCCTGCGCCTTGGCAAGGTTGGCCTCGTCCATGCGGGTATCCAGCGTGAAGAGCAGGTCGCCAGGCTTGACGGTCTGGCCTTCCTTGATATGGACAGTGCGCACCGTGCTCGACACCTGCGGGCGGATTTCCACCGTGGCGAGCGCGCTCACCGTGCCGTTGGCCGTGACCCGCAGCGGCACGTCGCCCTGCTGCACCAGGGCGGTGCTGACCACCACCACGGGGGGCGCCTTGGCCGCCGGCTTGGGCGCCATCCAGGCGCGCCAGCCGAACCATCCACCTACGGCCAGCGCGATCAGGACCGCGCCGGTCATCCATGGTGAAACACGTCCTTTCCCGGTACCCATGGCCGGACTCCACTTGCCGTCGACAAAGCCCTTGGCCTGGTCGATCCCGTTCGTTTTCATGTGTGGACTCTCTTACAGTGCGCGCACGAATGCGCCCGCTCCCCGGCGGCCCGGCTTCTGGGGTCCGGTGCCGCGCCGCGACAAAACTGCTAGTAGTACAGGATCAGGGGCTTCGACCGCTAGTGCCCCTGCCATCCATGCCATTACAAACTATTACAGCGGACGGATGCCTGCTTGTATCGAGAGCCAAACATTATCAGAAAAGCGGGTTCTGGCGGCCATTGCGTTGCCGGGCATTGATGCTATCTATAGAAACTTCGCGCGGTCCCGGCTCGATGCGTACCGCTTCACCCGCCCGGAACTGGCCCGGCGTCACCACACTGAGATAGATGCCCGAATAGCCGCTTTGCACCATGTGCTGGACCGCGTGCCGGTAGCCCATCACCGCATTCAATTTGTAGCAGGGCCGGCGTGGGGACTCCACTTCGAGCAGCACATCGCCGATCCGCAGGTGGTCCCCCACCCACAAATCGGTCTCCAGCACGCCTTCCAGGGTCAGGTTCTCGCCCATGGCACCGTAGGCGAGCGGCCTGGCGGCGTCGGGGAGGTGAGCTTCCCGGCGCCGCTCGTTCCACCAGGCGAAGTGCTCGGCGGGGTAGGCATAGACCGCTTTATCCAGCCCGCCATGCACGCTCAGGTCAGCCTGTTCGTCACCCGCCAGCCCGAGCGGGCGCACCGCGACCGCGAGCGGATGGAGCAGGGTGCTGAGCGGGTGCTTGCGGATGCCCGACATCACGACCGCCTCGGTACCCGCCGCCGCCACGAAGAGCGGCAAGGCCCTGCCGACATTGATGGCGAGCAGGCGCATGCCGTTGGGTGTGCTCATGACGTCTCCCCTGGTCGTTTTTCTCCCATCTTAGCGCGGCGGGTCTGGGGAGGGCGGCGCCAGGCGGATGCCCCGTGTGCGGCGCCGCACGGCCAGGCGGCCTGGAGGCGCCGGGTTGCGTCAGGCCTGCGGCTGCACCGCTTTTCGGCTGCGCCAAAGGCACCCCAAGGCACTCGCCCGCTGCGAAACCACCACCGCCAGCAACATCAGCGCCGCCGCGCCCCAGTGCAGGGCATTGGCGCCGGCGGTGGCGTAGATCGCCGCGCCGCCCATGGCGCCCAGGGCCTGGCCGAGATAGATGGAGGAGGAGTTGAGCGAGATCGATACCGAAGCGCGCTCCGGCGCCAAAGCCACCAGCCGCGCCTGTTGCGCGCTGTTGGTGGCAAAGCCGCCCACGCCCCACAGCATGAAGATCAGCACCAGCGCCACCGGCCCCAGCGTCGCCAGCGGCCACAGCAGCATGGCCGCCAGCGAAGTCAGCATGGCAAACAGGACGATGCGGGCGGGCGTTACCCGGTCCATGCGCGAAGCCGCCAGCACATTGCCGCTGACACCGCAGGCACCGTAGGCCAGGAACATCAGGCTGAGCGCGCCGCCGCTGATGCCATGCACGTCGCGCAGCAGCGGCGCGATATAGGTAAACAGGGTGAACATGCCAGCCGACTGGATCATGGTGGTGGCCACCACCAGCACCATCGGCGTGTGGCGCAGCACCGCGCCCCAGGCTGCCCGCCCCACCGGTTCGACGTAGAGCCGGGGCGGCAGCGCACGCCATACGCCCACCGCCGCGCCCAGCGCCAGCAGGCCCACCAGCCCCATGCTGAAGCGCCATCCCAGCGTGCTGGCGATCCAGGTACCCAGTGGCACGCCGACCACGCTGGCCACGCTCCACCCCAGGAATACAAAGCTGATGGCACGCCCGCGCGTCTGCGCGTTGACCAATAGCGGCAGGGTGGCGGCGGTTTGCGGCGTGTAGATGGCAGCCCCGATCGCGGTCAGGAAACGGATCGCCATCAGGCTGGCGAAGCTTGGCGCAAAGGCCGCCGCCACATGCATCACGGCATACACCAGCAGCGAGCCCGCCAGCAGCAAGCGGCGGTCGATGCGCGAGCCGAGCGTGGCGAACAGCGGCGCGCCCACGCAGGTAGCCAGCGCGAACACGGAGATCAGTTGCCCGGCGGTGCCGGCGCCAAGCTGGAAGTCGCCGGCGATGTGATTCAGCATGCCGGTGACGATCATCGCGCCCGTACCGATGACAAAATTGCCAAGGCACAGCATCAAGAGCCTGGGATCCATGGCGACCGGGGCAGGTAGGAGATGATGGGAGGACGAAAAGCCCGGCGGGGGGGGCGGCGGGGCGGAATCTCCCGAGTGTAGCGGTTTTGTTTCATTCGCGTTGAGCGTGGCGCACTCAGGCGCGGCAGGGCGAACTACCGGGTGCCGGGTATCCGACTTGATTAATCCCGCGCCAGTCGGTAGCGTATCGGCTTTCCCGAGCGCCTGGCCGTCGGCCGCTCCGGCACTTTCTGCTGTAATTCCCCACCCTGTATGCCCGAACTCAATCCGCCCCGCGTGGCGGTCATCATCCCCTGCTACAACGAAGCGGCGACCATTGCCGGCGTTGTGCAATCGTTCCGCCAATACCTGCCGGATGCCGGGTTGTACGTCTTTGACAACAATTCCAGCGACGACACGATCGCCCAGGCGCGCGCCGCGGGCGCAGTGGTACGCTCGGTACCCCTGCAGGGCAAGGGCAACGTCGTACGCCGCATGTTTGCCGATGTCGATGCCGACGTCTATGTCATGGTGGACGGCGATGGCACCTACGACGCCAGCGCCGCCCCGGAACTGGTCCACCGCCTGTGCGCCGAGGGGCTGGACATGGTGGTAGGCGCGCGCGTCAGCGAAGAGCAGGCGGCCTATCGCTTCGGCCACCGCTTTGGCAACGTGCTGCTGACCAGTTTTGCCGCTACCCTGTTTGGCCGCACCTTCACGGACATGCTGTCGGGCTACCGCATCTTCTCGCGCCGCTATGCGAAGTCGTTTCCGGCGCATTCGTCCGGCTTCGAGATCGAGACCGAACTGGCGGTGCACGCGCTGGAGCAGCGCATGCCCGTGGCGGAACAGGAAACCATCTACTATTCGCGCCCGACCGGTTCGGAGAGCAAGCTCAATACATACCGGGACGGCTGGCGCATCCTGATGACCATCCTGCGTCTGTTCAAGTCGGAGAAGCCGCTGGCGTTCTTCTCCACCGGCTTCATGGGCTGCTCGCTGCTGTCGGTGATCCTGGCGGTGCCGCTGTTCGAAACCTACCTGCGCACGGGCCTGGTGCCACGCCTGCCAACGGCGCTGGTGTGCGTGGCCCTGGTCCTGCTGGGCATCATCCTGCTCACTTGCGGCATCGTGCTCGACACGGTCACGCGTGGCCGCCTGGAGATGAAACGGCTTGCCTACTTGAGCCTACCCGCGCCGCTTGCCCCCCCGGCGGTCACCGCGCAGGCACCGGTCACGCCGCCCGCCGAGCCAGTTGCCGCACCGTGATCCGCAAGCAACTGCTCACGTTCGCCCTGGCGGGGGCAACCGGGTTCGTCGTCGATAGCGGCGTGCTATATGGCGCCCTGGCGCTGGGCGCCGGCCACTACCTGGGGCGCCTGCTGTCCTTCCTGGCCGCGGTCTTCGTCACCTGGCGCATCAATCGCCGCCTTACGTTCCCGACGCGGCCAGGAGAAGCGGCCTGGCACGAGTGGTGGCGCTATCTGGTGGCGATGTCCGCCGGCGGCGTCATCAACCTGGCCGCCTACAGTGTCGTGATCGCACGCCTGCCCGCGGCCGCCTGGGCGCCGTTGCTGGCGGTTGCCTTCGGCACGGGTTGCGGCCTGGTCTTCAACTTCTTGTCCGCCAAATACTGGGTATTCCGCAAGAAGTCCTGAATCCCTGCCGCCCGTTGCGCGGCAGCCCACCCCGTCAACCATGCCCGTCTTCCCCCGCCTCGCCGCGCTCGTGTCCCGGACCTTCATGCGGTTGCAGCAGCCGCGCGCCCCGTTGCTGGCGTGCATCCTGGTACCGCTCGCCTTCGGCCTGTTTTCTCTTGCGCTGGGCCAGGACCGCAACTGGGACTTGCTCAACTATCACCTGTACAACCCGTACGCATTGCTGAAGGGCCGCATCGGCACCGACCTGGCGCCAGCGCAAATGCAGAGCTACTTCAACCCGCTGCTGGATATCCCGTACTGGCTGATGACGCAGTACTGGCCCGCGCCCCTGGCGGGGTTTGCGATGGGGGTGCTGCACGGGCTGGCCTTCGTGCTGGTGTTTGGCATTGCCCGGCGGGTACTGGTGCCGGCCGGGGCAGGCCAGGAACAGACGCGGCGCGGCAGCGCAGTGGCCTTGTTGCTTGCGCTGGCGGGCTGCCTGGGACCGGGCTACCTGTCGGAATTGGGCAACACCATGGGCGACAATGCCACGGCACTGCTCATATTGGCTGGCCTGTCCGTGCTGCTGCACGGCTGGGAGCGCCTGGGGAGCGCCCATGCCGCCTGGGCTCTGGCCGCGGCAGCCGGTGTGCTGGTGGGCGCCGCCACCGGGCTGAAGCTGACCAACGCCATCTACGCGGTAGCGCTTTGCGCTGCCATGCTGAGCCTGCCGCTGCGCTGGCCGCGCCGGCTCGGGCTGGCCTGGGTGTTCGGGCTGGGCGTGCTGGCGGGGATCGCCCTGACCGCGGGATACTGGTTCGCCCTGATGTGGTCGAATTTCGCCAATCCGCTCTTTCCGCAGTTCAACGCGTTTTTCCACAACACGCTGGCGGCGCCGATCTCGGTGGCGGACACGCGGTGGCTGCCGCGCAGCGCGATGGAAGCCGTGATGTTTCCCTTCGTCATCGTCGCCGATGCCAAGCGCGTGGGCGAGGTGCCGACGCGGCCGTTCGTGTGGCCGCTGTTGTATGCGCTGGTCTGCTGCTGGACTGTGCGCGCCGGCTGGCGGGCGTGGCGCGGCAAGCCGTCAGGCGCCGCCAGCGCTGACTTGCCGCCGCTCGCGCCGCAAGCGCGCCTGGTGCTGGCGTTCGTGGCAGCGGCATTCCTGACCTGGCTGGCTTTGTTCAGCATCTACCGCTATTGCGTCGCCATGGAGCTGCTTGCGCCCCTCGCCGTCTGGCTGGTGGTGCAACGCCTGCTGCCAGCCCGTGCGGCCGGGCGCACGGGTGCCATTGCGCTCGCCATGGTGGCGCTTGCCGCACTGACTGGCATGAAAACCTGGGGCCACGAATCCTGGGCACGGCAGGCCTTCAGAATCACGCTCCCGGATGTGCCGCTTGACACAAATACCACCGTCTTCCTGACTGGCGGGGCTGTGGCCCAAGGATGGCTGGCAACGCAATTTCCGGCTGCAGTGACATTTGCGGCGCTCAACTCCAACTTTCCGGAAGGCCCAGCCTACGTCGGGCGCGTGCAAGCCATGCTGGCCGAGCGGCCGGGCCAGGCCTACGCGCTTCTGCCCGCAAATGTGAACTGGCGTGCGCAGAGCGTGGCGCGGATGAACGATTCGCTGGCGGGAATCGGGGTGTCGGCCAATGGCAGCCTCTGCAAGATGCTGGGTTCGGCACTTGGCCGGCTGCGCGTCCATGCACAACTGGCCGCGCCACAGCCGGGCGGCGAGGGCGCCACCTGCACCCTGGCCCCGCTGCCGCAAGACCTGAGCGACCTTGCCGCCGAAGATCGCGCGGAAGTGGCGCTGCAGAGCCCCGGCCTGCTGCGCTATGGTCTGGTGCTCCAGGCCGAAGGCTGCCGCACCTATGATGCCTTCATCGGCGCGGACGCGCGGCCTTACCAGTTGTGCCCGGTAAAGCTGGGCCATCTGGCAGGCAGTTCAGCCGCACTTGGCGCCTAGCGCCTAGCGCCTAGCGCGACAACGCCGGCGTCAGCGCCTTGGGGTTGGCGATGCTGTCGTGCTTGCCGGACAGCACATCGAGGATGTTCTGGAACGCGATGCGGAAGTACATCTCGTAGCTCTCGCGCTCGACATAGCCCAGGTGCGGCGTGCAGATGCAGTTTTCCATGCGCAGCAGGGCATGGCCCTGCAGGATGGGTTCGGACTCGAACACGTCGACCGCCGCCATGCCGGGGCGGCCGCGGTTGAGGCCGGTCAGCAGGGCGTTTTCCTCCACCAGTTCGGCCCGGCTGGTGTTGACGAACAGCGCGGTCGGCTTCATGCGGGAGAAGTCCGCCAGCTTGACCAGTCCGCGCGTCTCGTCATTAAGGCGCAGATGCAGCGACAACACATCGCTTTCGGTAAACAATTGCTCTTGCGACTCCGCCACGGCCAGGCCATCCTCGCGGGCGCTTTTCTGCGAGTTCTCGCGTCCCCAGACCAGTACGTTCATGCCGAAGGCGCGGCCATAGCCCGCCAGCAACTTGCCAATCTTGCCGTAGCCCCAGATCCCGAGCGTCTGCCCGCGCAGCACCTGTCCCAGGCCGAAGTTGGGCGGCATGGTGGTGGACTTGAGCCCGGACTGCTGCCAGGCGCCATGCTTGAGGCTGGCCACGTACTGCGGAATGCGGCGCTGGGCTGCCATGATCAGGGCCCAGGTGAGTTCGGCCGGGGCCACCGGCGAGCCCGCGCCTTCGAGCACGGCCACGCCGCGCTCGGTACAGGCTTCGACATCCACATGGCTGCCAATGCGGCCGGTCTGGCTGATGATCTTGAGTTTGGGTAGTTTTTCCAGCAGTTGGCGGGTGATGCGCGAACGTTCGCGAATCAGCACCACGGCCTCCACGTCCGAAAGGCGCGCGGCCAGCTGGCCGACGCCCTTGACGGTGTTGTTGAACACCTTGACGTCATGGCCGTCAAGCAGGCTGAAGCAAGACAGCTTGCGCACGGAATCCTGATAATCGTCGAGTACGGCAATCTTCATCGGACACTCTGGTTTGGCAATCGCAAGGTGCGCCCACCCACAGAACAGGGCACCCATCAACGTTATAGTTTTTACCACCTGCCGCGCGACACCGCGACGGATGCGGGGCGCAGCGAGAACAATTCGGCACAACACCGGAAGCGCGCCGCCAGACAGGGAAACGGGACAAAACAACAAGGCCGGAATCGCGCACAAACATTGCTGCGGAGCAAAAAACAGCGGCGTGCGGCGGTGGTATCCTTGCCGGTTCCGATTCGGGAACGGATTGTCGGTCGAGCCTCGCTCCCGCCACCCGGACCGCGTCGGACAATGCTTGCCGGCCCCTGTCATGGGCGAAGCGCCACTGTAGCGCAGCCGCAGGGCCAGCCGCGACCTTTTGCGCAGTTCCGGTCGCTGTGGAGTTGTAACGGGATGTGACGATCCACCGGCCCGGCGCGGAACCAGCGGCGAGCCGCCGCAGTCTGCTCTGGCAAGGAGGCTCGCCGCCAGCCGTTTCCGGCGGTGGCAGTGCCGGCCAGGCTTTGCAAGAATTCTTTCTACGCTTTGGAGTTGCAGTATGAACCACCCCACAATGCAGGGCACGCCCGCACTCAACGTTCCAGCCTGGGTCAAGCACCAGAAGCTGATCGCCTGGGTTGCCGAGTTCGCGGCCCTCGCCAAACCCGACAATATCCACTGGTGCGACGGCTCGCAGGAAGAGTACGACCGCCTGTGCGAGCAGATGGTCGCCGCCGGCACCATGAAGCGCCTCAACCCGGCCAAGCGCAAGAACTCGTTCCTGGCGCTGTCCGATCCGTCCGATGTGGCGCGTGTGGAAGACCGCACCTTCATCTGCTCGCAGAAGAAGGAAGATGCCGGCGCCACCAACAACTGGACCGCCCCGGCGGAAATGCGCCAGACGCTGGCCGGCCTGTTCGATGGCTGCATGCGCGGCCGGACCCTGTATGTGGTGCCGTTCTCGATGGGCCCGCTGGGCTCGCCGATCGCCCACATCGGCGTGGAACTGTCGGATTCGCCGTATGTTGCCGTCAATATGCGCATCATGACGCGCATGGGCCGCGCCGTGTTCGACGTGCTGGGCACCGATGGCGAGTTCGTGCCGTGCGTGCATACCGTGGGCAAGCCGCTGGCTGCCGGCGAGAAGGACGTGGCGTGGCCGTGCAACGCCACCAAATACATCGTGCATTTCCCGGAAACGCGCGAGATCTGGTCCTACGGCTCGGGTTATGGCGGCAACGCGCTGCTGGGCAAGAAATGCTTCGCACTGCGTATCGCTTCGACCATGGGCCGCGACGAAGGCTGGCTGGCCGAGCATATGCTGATCCTCGGCGTGACCTCGCCCGAGGGCAAGAAATACCATGTGGCCGCGGCGTTCCCGTCGGCCTGCGGCAAGACCAACTTCGCCATGCTGATCCCGCCCAAGGGCTTCGAGGGCTGGAAGGTCACCACCATCGGCGACGATATCGCCTGGATCAAGCCGGGCCAGGACGGCCGCCTGTACGCCATCAACCCGGAAGCCGGCTATTTCGGCGTGGCGCCGGGCACCAGCGAGAAGACCAACTTCAACGCGATGGCCACCCTGAAGGAAAACGTCATCTTCACCAATGTCGCGCTGACCGACGACGGCGACGTGTGGTGGGAAGGCATGAGCAAGGAAGCCCCGGCCCACCTGATCGACTGGCAGGGCAAGGACTGGACGCCGGCCATCGCCAAGGAAACCGGCGCCAAGGCCGCGCACCCGAACGCCCGTTTCACCGCGCCGGCCGTGCAGTGCCCGTCGATCGACGAGAACTGGGACAACCCGGCTGGCGTCGCCATCGACGCGTTCATCTTCGGCGGCCGCCGCTCCACCACGGTGCCGCTGGTGACCGAAGCCCGCAACTGGACCGAAGGCGTCTACATGGCCGCCACCATGGGCTCGGAAACCACCGCCGCCGCAGCCGGCCAGCAAGGCGTGGTGCGCCGCGACCCGTTCGCCATGCTGCCGTTCTGCGGCTACAACATGAGCGACTACTTCGGCCACTGGCTGGCGCTGGGCAAGAAGCTGGAAGCCAGCGGCGCCAAGCTGCCGGGCATCTACTGCGTCAACTGGTTCCGCAAGGACGCGGACGGCAACTTCGTGTGGCCAGGCTTCGGCGAGAACATGCGCGTGCTGTCGTGGATGATCGACCGCGTCGAAGGCCGTGGCCAGGGCAGCGACCACGTGTTCGGTACCTCGCCGCGCTACGAAGACCTGAACTGGCAAGGCCTGGATTTCACCAAGCAGCAGTTCGACCAGGTCACCTCCATCGATCACGCCGCCTGGCAACAGGAACTGGTGCTGCACGAGGAACTGTTCACGCAACTCAAGCACAACCTGCCGCAAGCCCTGGTGGATGCCAAGGCCGCGCTGGCCAAGCGCCTGTCTGCCTAAATAGCAGGCAACCTGGCTGGCAACCCCGGTCCGTCCGGGGCACCGGCAAAAGGAAGCCCACCCCGGCAACGGGGGGGGCTTTTTCCATTGTGGCGCCGCCGGCAGCGTCAGCCCGGACTGCCGCCCTGCGCATCGCCATGCTCCACGGCATATTTCACCAGTTCGGCGCGGCCTTCGATGCCGAGCTTGCGCCGCAGGTTGAGCCGGTGCGTCTCGATGGTGCGCACCGACACGCCGAGCGCCGCGGCGATGTCCTTGTTGGCCTGCCCCTGGCCGATGCAGTTGAAGATATCCCGCTCGCGCGGAGTGAGCGCGTCGAGCGGTCCGGCGGCAGGCGTCTGCTCGGCCATGCTGCGGGCGATGCGCGCGCTGTAGAACACGCGTCCGGCCAGCACCGCGGCAATGGCGGCCATCAGCTCGTCGGCCGGCGCATCCTTGAGCACATAGCCGCGCGCGCCGGCACGGATCGCCTGGCGCACGTATTCGAGGTTGTCATGCATCGACACGATCAGCACGGCCAGTTCGGGATAATCCTCGTGCAGAGCGGCAGCCAGCGCGATGCCGCCCATGCCCCGCATGCCGATATCGGTGATGACCAGGTCCGGCATGCGCTCGGCGCCGGCGTGCGCCAGCCAGGCCAGCGCGGCTTCGCCGTCGTCGGCTTCGCCCACTACCGCGAGTTCGGGCTGCAGGCCCAGGCGCATGCGCATGCCGTCGCGCACCAGCGCATGGTCGTCGATCAGCAGGACACGGGCGGGTGCATGGCTCATGAGTGTGTAGTTCCAGGTAAGTCTTGGCGGGCCTGCCGCGATGGGGCGGGCACGACCGGCACCGCGGCGTGCAGCCGGGTCGTGCCCGGCGCGGAGACGATATCGAACTCGCCGCCCAGCGCGGCAATGCGTTCGCGCAGGTTGCGCAGGCCAATGCCGCGCTTGGGATCATGCTGCATGCGCGCCACGTCGAAGCCGGCGCCGTCATCCTGCACCGTCAGCCGGGTAGCGTTGGCGTCGAACGCCAGCACCAGGGTGACGTGGCGCGCATGCGCATGCCGCTCCACATTGGTGAGCGCCTCCTGCGCGATGCGGAACAGCGCGGTGGCCTGCTCGTCGGCCAGTTCGCGCGGCTTGCCGGTACGCGATACCGTGATCTGCAGCCCGCTGCCCTCCTGCATCTCGCGAGCGAGATGCTCGAGCGCGGCGAACAGGCCGAGGTCGTCCAGCAGGGCGGGGCGCAGGTTGCGCGCCACCCTGCGCACTTCATTGAACACGGTGTCCAGCCGGACCAGCGCCGTGCCAAGCACGGGCGCAACCGAGGTGCCCTCTGCCGGCGCCATGCGCAGGCGGTTGGCGGCGGTCTCCAGCAGCAACTTGACCGACACCAGCAGTTGGCTGATGCCGTCATGCAGTTCGCGAGACAGGCGCGCGCGTTCCTCCTCCTGCGACTGCACCACGCGCTGCGCCAGTTGCCGCAGCTTGGCGTCGGCCTCGCGGTGCTCGCTGACGTTGAGGGCGAGCCCGCTGGCGGCGACCAGCAGGATGCTGATGGCGGCGATCACGCCGATCCACGCCATGGTTTCCCGGATGTCGGTCTCCGCCCGCGCATCCAGCTGGCGCAGCGTGCGCTCGACGTCGTCGAGGTAAATGCCCGTGCCCAACATCCAGTTCCATCCCGGCACGGCGACCACGTAGCCAAGCTTGGGGGCCAGTTGCTGCGAGGAGGGCTTCTTCCACTGGTAACGCACCGACCCGCCGCCCGCCCGGGCCGCCGCGATCAGCTTCTGGATGGTGAGAGCGCCCTGCGGGTCACGCATGCTCCACAAATCCTGCCCCACCAGCTCGGGCTGGCGTGGATGCATCAGGTTGCGGCCCTGCATGTCGTAGAGGAAAAAATAGCCGTCGGGGCCATAGTCGAGGCGCGCCAGCGCCTGCATGGCGGCATCGCGCGTGGCGGCATCGGTGCGGCCGGAATGCACCATCGGCGCAATCGCGCTTTGCGCCAGTTCCACGTAGTGGCGCAGCTCGGCTTCCTTGCTTTGCAGGTAGGCTGCCTCGACCAGCACGCGCTCATGGCGGGCCAGTTCGCTGGCCTGATAGCGCACGGCCAGGGCGATGCCGAGCATGGCGACGGCGAGCGGCGCGACGGCCAGCAACAGGATTTTTTGACGGAGTTTCATCGATACCGGGGTAAACACGGATAACGCGCAAGCGGCATGTGATCGTCGATCTGCGTAGTAATACGCAGCGCCGCTGCGTAGTTCCGCGCTTGTGCCGCCAGGGACGGGTGTCAATACTACACGCCGGATGCGCGATCTCTGCCCGGCAGTGGTTTGCATGCGTCCTGCGCAGTGGGTGCGCCCAGCGACAAAGCTGTTTGCATCGCCCGCCTGCGACGACGGAACCGGAACTTGCGAGACATACCGGGCGCCGACGAAAGATCTGGCAGGGAAAAGCTTGTGCCGCCCGCCGCCCTTCGCCCGCCGCCGCCAGGGACACCAACCGCGTGTCCCGCTTGCTTGCCTGCCCTGCCGCCGCTGGCTCCCAATAAATGGTCTGAGGAGACCCTCATCATGAATCGCATCGGGCAACACCTGGTGTGGCTGGCCGTCGCCATCCTTGGCGCCTTCGCCTTTGCCACCGTTGCACTGTCTCGCGGCGAAGCCGTCAGTGCCTTGTGGATCGTGGTCGCCGCGGTCTGTATCTATCTGATCGCCTACCGCTACTACAGCAAGTTCATCGCCGAAAAGGTGATGCAGCTGGATCCCAAACGCATGACGCCAGCCTGGCGCCACAACGACGGGCTGGACTACGTGCCGACCAACAAGGCCGTGCTGTTCGGCCACCACTTTGCCGCCATCGCCGGCGCCGGCCCGCTGGTGGGCCCGGTGCTTGCGGCGCAGATGGGCTACATGCCGGGCATGCTGTGGATCCTGGCCGGCGTGGTGTTTGCCGGCGCGGTGCAGGACTTCATGGTGCTGTTCATCTCCACGCGCCGCGACGGCCGCTCGCTGGGCGACCTGATCAAGTCCGAAATGGGCACGATACCCGGCATGATCGCGCTGTTCGGCTGCTTCATGATCATGATCATCATCCTGGCGGTGCTGGCGCTGATCGTGGTGAAGGCGCTGGCGGACTCGCCCTGGGGCACCTTCACGGTGGCGGTGACGATTCCCATCGCCCTTTTCATGGGGATCTACACGCGCTACATCCGCCCGGGCCGCATCGGCGAAGTGTCGGTAATCGGTTTCGTGCTGCTCATGCTCGCCATCATCGGCGGCCAGTATGTGCATGAAAGCGCCGTGCTGGCGCCGCTGTTCACCTACGACGGCAAGGCGCTCACGTGGATGCTGATCATCTACGGTTTTATCGCCGCCGTGCTGCCGGTGTGGCTGCTGCTCGCCCCGCGCGACTACCTGTCCACCTTCCTGAAAATCGGCACCATCATCGCGCTGGCCATCGGCATCCTGATCGTGGCGCCGGAGTTGAAGATGCCGGCGTTCACGCAGTTCGCCAAGGGCGGCGGGCCGGTGTGGTCGGGCAACCTGTTCCCGTTCCTCTTCATCACCATCGCCTGCGGCGCGGTATCGGGCTTCCACGCGCTGATCTCGTCGGGCACCACGCCCAAGCTGCTGGAAAGCGAAGCGCATATGCGCTTTATCGGCTACGGCGCGATGCTGGCCGAGTCCTTCGTCGCCATCATGGCGCTGGTGGCCGCATCGGTGATCGAACCGGGCGTGTACTTCGCCATGAACAGCCCGGCGGCCGTGATCGGCACCTCGCCGGAATCCGTGGCCCAGGTGGTATCCGGCTGGGGCTTCGTCATCACCCCGGACGTGCTGATCCAGACCGCCAAGGACGTCGGCGAAAACACCATCATCTCGCGTGCCGGCGGCGCGCCGACGCTGGCGGTGGGCATCGCCCACATCCTGCACCAGGTGGTGGGCGGCCAGGCCATGATGGCGTTCTGGTACCACTTCGCCATCCTGTTCGAGGCGCTGTTCATCCTGACCGCGGTGGATGCGGGCACCCGTGCCGGCCGTTTCATGCTGCAGGACCTGCTGGGCAGCTTCGTGCCCTCGTTCCGCCGCACCGACTCGCTGCCGGCCAACCTGATCGCCACGGCGCTGACGGTGTCGTTCTGGGGCTACTTCCTGTACCAGGGCGTGGTTGACCCGCTGGGCGGGATCAACACGTTGTGGCCGCTGTTCGGCATCTCCAACCAGATGCTGGCCGCGGTGGCGCTGGTGCTTGGTACCTGCGTGCTGGTGAAGATGAAGCGCGGGCAGTACGCCTGGGTTACCCTGGTGCCCACCGTCTGGCTACTGATCTGCACGCTGACCGCCGGCTGGCAGAAGCTGTTCGACGCCGATCCCAAGGTCAGCTTCCTGACCCACGCGGCCAAGTTCAGCGACGCCATCGCCCAGGGCAAGGTACTGGCGCCGGCCAAGTCGATGGAGCAGATGCACCGCATCGTCTTCAACGATTACCTGGACGCCAGCCTGTGCGCGCTTTTCATGTTCGTGGTGCTGTCGATCGTGTTCTACGGTTTCAAGACCGCCATGAAGGCCCGCGCGGTGAACCGCCCGACCGACCGCGAGACGCCGTTCGAACCGATGCCGGCTTCGGCCTCGGCGCAGTCCTGAGTTCGCGCGGCAGCCACTGGCAAGCGCAAACCCGATATCTGGAAACAGGAGATCCAGCATGCTTGAGCAACTTGGAACCATGGGACGCTACCTGGGCCAGTCCCTGCGCCTGATGGTGGGTTTGCCGGACTACCAGACCTATGTGGCCCATATGGAGTCAACCCACCCCGACCGCGAGCCCATGAGCTACGAGGCATTCTTCCGCGAACGTCAGGAAGCGCGTTACGGCGGTGGGCAGGGCAAGTGCTGCTGAACCACATGATATCCACGTAACATCGTGGACGGGCCGCCCCAAAAGGCGGCCCGTTTTACGTTTCCCCAGGGGTTACAGGGCCTTACACGTGGTTACAGCAAGTCCGGAGCGACTTCTCTACACTTGTGCCATCGTTGCTAACCCAAGGAAAAAGAACATGTCTCGCCACACCGTTCGCAGTTTCACCCTGGCCATCGCCCTGGCGGCATCCGCGCTGCCGGTGTTCGCGGGCGATATGAACAACGCCGTCGGCGGCGCGCTCGGCGGTGTCGCCGGGGCGGCGGTGGGCGGCGCGCTTGGCGGCTCGACCGGTGCCGTGATCGGCGGCGCGGTAGGCGGCGGCGCTGGCGGCGCGGTCACCTCCAACCGTCGCGAGCGCACCGGTGCCATCATCGGTGGCGCGCTGGGCGGCGGCGCGGGTACGGCGGCGGGCAACGCCATGGGCGGGCGCACCGGCGGCCTGCTGGGTGCCGCGGTAGGTGGCGGCGCTGGCGCCGCACTGGGCGGCAACGTCTCGCGCAGCAACTCCTATGCGGACGAGCGCGCCCGCAGTTATCGCGACGACCGCTATTACCGCAGCGGCTACAAGCACAAGCATGGCCGTGGCCACAACCGTCACGATCACGACGACTGATCGGCGTGGCGGGGCCGTTGCCCCGCGCGCAGGCGGCCGGTGTGCAATGCCGGCAGGAAAACGGGCCATTCGCGGCCCGTTTTTTTATGCCCGCGAAGCCCGTCAGCAGAGATTTCAGGAAAGAGGACAAGGCAAGGGATGCGCGTCCGGGCGTATGATGCATCACTTGCAGGCTACGTCCGTAGCAGGACACCACGCGGACGGGATAGCAGGGCAGGGGCAATGCCGGACAATGAGGCGCCCCAAAACAAACATGCCCGTACCGGCGTGGTACGGGCATGTCCTCCGGTTAGTACGGAGAGAGAGCTTCCGCCCCCTCCCCGTCGGCCTGTGGAGATCAGCCGAAAGGGGTGAAACCGCCGGCAGAGACGATGCCTGCCGGCTGGCCAGCGGCCTTACAGGGTTGCTGCGCCGTCGCTGAACACGTCGAACTTGCCGGCCTTGGCGCCGTCGGTGTACGGGTCGAACTTGCCGGCGCGTGCGCCATCGGTGAACGCGTCGAACTTACCGGCGCGGGCGCCGTCGGTGAAGCTGTCAAACTTGCCGGCCCTGCCGCCGTTGCTGTAAACCGAGGCCTGGGTGGCGCGGGCGCCATCGGTATAGGGGTCGTACTTGCCGGTCTTGGCGAAAGCGGGCGCGGCAGTCAGGGCAGCGGCGAGCGTGGCGGCAGCGGCGATCAGGGCGTAACGTTGGTTTTTCATGATTGAATCCTTTCCACAGGCAGGATGCCTTGTCTTCTCAGCAGCCTTCGCTGCAATGCGGCATCCGATGGCTCCATATTAGGTATTTCCCTGATATGAATAAAGATTGCCCCCGACAATGATTAGTTGTAGTTTTAACAATAAATAACCCACTTCTCGTAAAAGTTCGCGGGCAAGACTGGAGACTATGTCATGGACCGGCTGCAATCGATGCGCGTTTTTTCCAAAGTGGTCGAGCTGGGCAGCTTTGCTCGTGCAGCGCAACAACTGGAAATGTCCAACGCGGTGGTGACGCGTTATGTGGCTGACCTGGAGAGCCACCTGGGCACCCGGCTGCTCAATCGCACTACCCGCAGCCTGTCGCTGACCGACGCCGGCGAAACCTACCTGCAGCGTTGCCAGCAGATCCTGGAAGACGTGGAGGAGGCCGAATCGGTAGTGACGGCGCGCAGCCAGTCGCTCTCGGGCACACTGCGGCTGGTGGCGCCGGTGATGTTCGGCCTGCACCTGCTGCCGGCCACGCTGGCGCGTTTTCAGGCCCTGTACCCCGAAGTGGTGTTCGATGTGCTGTTATCGGACCGTATCGTCGATATCGTGGAAGAGGGCCGCGACGTAGGCGTGGTGTTGTCCGACCTGGGGCTGGGCTCGCACCTGGTGGCGCGCCCGCTGATCTCGGCAGAGATCATCCTGTGCGCCTCGCCAGGCTACCTGCGCCAGCACCCGCCGCTGCGCCACGCGCACGAACTGACCAACCACCGCTGTATCGCGATGCGGATTCCCACCGCGGAGCATGAATGGACGCTGTCGGGGCCGGAGGGCGAGGTGACGGTGCCGATCCGGCCGGGCCTGCTGTGCAGCAACGCCGAGCTGGCGCACCAGGCGGCGCTGGCCGATATGGGGGTGGCGATGCTGTCCGCCTATCTGGCGCGGCCGAATATCGAAGCGGGGCGGTTGACGCACATTCTCCAGCAATACCGACTGCCGCGGCGCGATGTCAGCGTGGTCTATCCCAGCCGCAAGTTCCTGCCGACCAAGGTCCGCGCCTTTATCGACTTCCTGTTGGAAGAAGGCAAGATCCGCGGCAACGATCAGTAAGGGATCGGGACTGGCGCAAGGACAGGATTCGCGGAACCGGCGCGAAGCCGGTTCCGCGGCGGCTCACTCCTCGGCGTCGGCGGTGGCCTCGCCGCCGGCGCGCGACTTGCCGGTAGCACGCTTGGCCGCCGGCGCCTTGGCTGCGGCCTTCTTGGCTGCGGGCGCCTTCTTCACGGCAGCCGCCTTCTTGGCTGGTGCCTTGGCCTTGCTCGCCGTTTGAGCGTCCTGATCGTCCTCGCCGCCCGCCTTGGCGGAAGCAGTCTTGGCAGCCGTCTTCGCACCCGCCTTGGGCTCGCGGGCCTCGAACTCGAAGCCGATCTTGCCATCAGGCTGCTTCACCAGGAAGGCCTTGAAATTGCGCCCGGTGCGCGATGACTTGAATCCCGTCAGCAAATCCGTGCGCCCCGCGCCCAGCAGCTTGCCGATCTGCTCGCGCGAGATCTCCTGCTGCAGGATGATCTTGCCGGTCGTGAAATCGCAAGCCTTGGGACTGGCAACCGAGTTCTCGCACACGTACTTCATGCCATGCTCGAACACCGAGCCACTGCACTTGGGACAGGTGCCAACCGGTTCCTGGCCGCTGAAATCGACCGGCTCGCCATCGTTGTCGTCGTCGTTCTGGCCGAAGTCGAATTCCATCTTGTAATGGCCTTCGTCGTCCTTGCCCAGCTTCAGGATGGCGGCGAAGGGCCGGCCCATCTTGCTGCGGAAGCCTTGCAGCGGACCGATTTCCTTCTTCAGCAGCAGCTCTTCGACCTCGTCGATCTCGAACTGCCGGCCACCCGGGATCTTGCTGATCGAGAACTCGCAAGCGGTGCAGGCAAAGCGGCGGTAGTTCTCCTTGACCTGGCTGCCGCACTGCGGGCACGGCGTGGCCAGCGTGGCGTAGTCGCCCGGGATGGTGTCGCTGTCGTATTCCTTGGCGCGCTTGACGATCTGCTGCGTCATCTGCGCGATCTCGCGCATGAACTCGTCGCGCTTGAGGCCGCCGCGCTCGATCTGCGACAGCTTGTGCTCCCATTCGCCGGTCAGTTCAGCCTGGGTCAGTTCGAGCACGCCCAGGCCTCGCAGCAGCGTCATCAGCTGGAAGGCCTTGGCAGTGGGGATCAGTTCGCGGCCTTCGCGCACCAGGTATTTCTCGGCGAGCAGGCCTTCGATGATGGCCGCGCGCGTGGCTGGCGTGCCCAGGCCCTTGCCGGCCATGGCCTCGCGCAGCGCGTCGTCGTCCACCAGCTTGCCTGCGCCTTCCATGGCGGAGAGCAGCGTGGCTTCGTTGTATCGCGCCGGCGGCTTGGTGGTCAGGCCAAAGCTGTCGACCTTGTCGACCTTGACGCGCTCGTCCTTGGCCACCGCCACCAGGTTGGCGTCGTCGCCCTGGGCTTCGCGGCCATAGACCACCAGCCAGCCCGGATTGACCAGGACCTTGCCCTCGGTCTTGAAGTGATGGCCGGCCACTTCGGTAATCCGCGTGGTGACCTGGAACTCGGCCGCCGGGAAGAACACCGCCAGGAAGCGGCGCACCACCAGGTCATACAGCTTCTGTTCCGGCTCCGAGAGGTTCTTCGGGGCCTGCAGCGTCGGGATGATAGCGAAGTGATCGCTGATCTTGCTGTTGTCGAAGATCTTCTTGTTCGGCTTGACCCAGCCGCTCGCCAGCACTTTCTTGGCATGCGGCAGGTAGTTGGGCGAGCTCTCGGCAAGCATGTCCATGGTCTGCTTGACCGTGTCCATGTAGTCCTCTGGCAGCGCGCGCGCGTCGGTACGCGGGTAGGTCAGCACCTTGTGCTTTTCGTACAGCGCCTGCGCCAGGCCAAGCGTATTCTTGGCCGAGAAGCCGAAACGCGAGTTGGCCTCGCGCTGCAGCGTGGTCAGGTCGAACAGCGCCGGCGACTGCTGCGTGGAAGGCTTGGACTCTTCGGTGACGGTGCCAGTCTTGTCACGGCAGGCCGCCACGATGCTCTTGGCTTCGGCCTCGCTCCACAGGCGCGACTCGCGCGCCTCGGGATCGAACTCGTTCTTCTTGAACTTGGGATCGAACCAGCGCCCTTCGTACAGGCCGGCGGCGGCGATGAACTCGGCGCGCACTTCCCAGTAATCGCGCGGGACGAACTTCTTGATCTTCTCCTCGCGCTCCACCACGATCGACAGGGTAGGGGTCTGCACCCGGCCAACTGTGGTCAGGAAGAAGCCGCCGCCCTTGCTGTTGAAGGCGGTCATGGCGCGCGTGCCGTTGATACCCACCAGCCAGTCGGCCTCGGAGCGGCAGCGCGCGGCGTCGGCCAGCGGCATCATGTCGGCGTCGTCGCGCAGGCGCGCGAAGCCGTCGCGGATTGCCTGCGGCGTCATCGACTGCAGCCACAGGCGCTGCACCGGCTGCTTGGCCTTGGCATGCTGCTGGATCAGGCGGAAGATCAGTTCCCCTTCGCGCCCCGCGTCGCAGGCGTTGACCAGGGCGGTGACGTCCTTGCGCTTGATCAGGCGATTGAGCACCTTCAGGCGCGATTCGGTCTTGGCGATCGGGCGCAGATCGAAGTGCGGGGGAATCACCGGCAGGTTGGCGAAGCTCCACTTGCCTCGCTTTACCTCGTATTCGTCCGGGGCGGCAATCTCAACCAGGTGGCCGACGGCCGACGAAAGTACGTAATCATCACTTTCGAAGTATTCGTCATGCTTGGTAAAGCCCCCGAGGGCACGGGCTATATCGGCAGCAACCGATGGCTTTTCCGCGATGATGAGGGCTTTTGACATGGATCGGGTCCTTGCTGGCCGCACTCTGGCGGCCTGCGAATTATTGCCACTAAGGGCTCTGCACTATATGTAAACAGCGAGCTCGGGGCTTTGAGGCGCCAATAATAAGCGCGGTTCCGACGGCGGTGCAAGCAAGCACGCCGCCGGCGCCTTCGTCAAACAGCCGTTGCCAGCACGCGGGCCAGGCCCGGTGCGGTTGCTGTCGGTTCTTTTTTCAATGCGAATCCAGGCCGTCGCCGGCACCATGCGCCAGCCAGTCCAGCACTTCCGGCACCTCGGCCCCGGCCGCCACCGGCATGGCGGCGCCGCGCGCCAGCATACGCTCAAGCACCTCGATATGCGGCAACAGCGTACCGTAGAACTGCGGCCGGCCCCCTGCGACCGGCTGCACCAGCACCGTGGGAAAGTTGTCGATATCGAGGTCGCCCAGCCGGTCGGCATGGGTTTCGATATCGATCCACACGAAGCAATCGCCGGAAAAGCGCGCCGCCAGGGATGTGAACGCCTCCTGGTAGGTTCCGCAGGTGCCGCACCAGGCCGCGCACAGGCACGCGACCAGGCGGCCTTGCGGACGCGCTGCCAGCGCCTGGGCGATCGCGCCCGGGTCCTGCTCCGGAAAGTAAACGGTCATGGCGGGATAAACATGAGCCTTTTCAGGCACGGGAAATCGTTTGATTGTAGCGGTCGCGGGGAAAACCGTGCCTCGACCGGCCTTGCGGCACCCACTAGCTTACCCGGCGATAGAAATTGCCCGGCAGCCGCTCCACGGCGCCCGCCAGTTCCAGGTTCAGCAGGATGGCTGCCACCTGCTCGGGTGGCAGGGCGGTGCGGGCGCACAGCGCATCGAGCGTGACGGGATCGTGGGTCAGCGTGAGGCCGAGGACATCGTCCAGTGCCGGCATCGGTGCAGGCAACACGGTCCGGACACCGGCGCCGCCCCAACCGAGTTCCTCCAGCACATCGTGCGCGGTTTCCACCAGCTTGGCGCCCTGGCGTATCAGCCGGTGGCAGCCCTTGGACAGCGGCGCATGGATCGAGCCGGGAATGGCGTAGACCTCGCGCCCTATTTCGGCAGCCAGCCGCGCCGTGATCAGCGACCCCGAGCGCGCCGCCGCCTCCACCACCAGCACCCCGCGCGCCAGCGCCGCGATGATGCGGTTGCGCTGCGGGAAATGATGACTGCGCCCCGGCGCGCCGAGCGGAAACTCGCTGACGATGGCGCCATGGGTGGCAATGCGGTGGGCCAGCTCGCGATGGCGGGCGGGATAGACCAGGTCGGCACCCGTGCCGATCACCGCCACGGTGCCGCCGATGCCCGCCAGCGCGCCGTCATGGGCAGCGCCATCGATCCCCAGCGCCAGCCCCGACACCACGGCCAGCCCGGCATCGGACAGCACGCGGGCGAAGCGCCGCGCATCTTCCACGCCCTGCACCGTGGCGCTGCGCGCACCGACCATGGCGACGGCCGGAGCGCCAAGCGCGTCCAGCCGGCCTTTGATGTACAGCACCAGCGGGGGGTCGGAAAGGTCCAGCAAGGTGCGGGGATAGGCTGCGTCGGCCAGCGTCACCACATGGTTGCCGGGCTCGGCGGCCCAGGCCACGGTACGCTCGACCAGCGCCACGGTGGTAGCGTCGGGCGGCGCTAGCAAGGCGCTCGCGTGCTTCTCGGGGATGACCGCCGCCAGCGCGCTGACGCTCTGCGCCAGCAGTTGCCGCGGCAGCCCGAAGACGGCCAGCAACTGGCGCAGGGCGCCCGTACCCAGGCCACGCGCGCGCGTCAGCCGCAGCCACGCCTCGATGTCCGCGGCGTCGCGCGTGGTGGCCGGCGCCTGCACCGGACCGGCGCAGGCTGCTGCTGGCCCGGTCAACGTGGCGAAGTCACGCGGTCGCCAACCTCGATCGCGTTCGTGGCATCGGTGACCAGGGCATAGGCCACACCGGGGAACACCCGGAACACGAAGGCCAGGCCGTAGCGCTCGTCGGGCAGCAGGATGGGGCGATTGCCGTCGGTACGATCGGGCACCAACTGGCCGGCGCGGGAAAGCGCAACCACGTGGCCTGGCTCAAGGCCCGCGGTGGTGCCGAGGTTGAGCACCACCACCTGCTTGGCGCCGCCAAACTGCACGCCGCCATAGACCGCCGCGATGCGGCCATCGAGCGCGACTTCCGGGGCGCGTGGCACATAGCGCACCGGCTCGCGCGCGGGCTGGGGCATCAGCAAGGTGCCGGTGCCCATTTCCTGCTGCGCCTGTGTCACCTTGATGGTGGTCACCGCGTCGAAGCCTTCCGGCTGGCGCGACACGCGGACATTGCCCTGGTATTCAGCCTCGTAGCCCAGCACAACACCGGTGACGGGGTCCTTGATCGGCTTGACCGGCTTGAAGGCCTGCCAGTCGCTGCCGATCACCGCCTCGGGCGGGGCGATGCCGCGCGCATAGGCGATGTCGCCCATGGCCAGGTAGACCCGCGACTCGGGCAGGGCGAAGATGCGCGCCGAGGTCTCCAGCGTGCCCTGGTCCACCACCAGCGGGCGGATCAGGAAGGACTCGATGTCCTTGGCGGGAATGCTGGCGATGGCGCCTTCCGGGCCGCCGTCGCCGCGCACGCCCGGCGTGAGGCGCACCGTGCCGCCGGCGTCCGGGCTGGTCGAGAGCCAGGCGCGTCCGTCGCGCTGAATCAGGTACAGGACCTGGCCGGGATAGATCAGGTGAGGATTGTGGATCTGCTGCCGGTTCATGCCCCACAGCTCGGGCCAGCGCCAGGGCTGGCGCAGGAAGCGGCCCGATATGCCCCAGAGCGTGTCGCCACCGCGCACCACGTACTGCTGTGGCGCGTCCGGTGCCAGGTCGGTGGCGGGTATGCCTTGCTGCCCGGTGACATTGGCCTGGGCCAGCTGGGCAGGGGTGACGGTAAGCTCAGCGGCATGGACTGGCGCCCCGGCGGCGGCAGTGATGCCAGCCGCACACAACATCAATCGGGCAAACGCGTGCAGCCTGCGGCCCGGCGCCGCCTGGTGTTCTTTGGTAAGATCGCGCATTTTCTCGAACCGGCTGGCAGAACAGCCGGATTGACCCTGGAGAGCGTGCCTGTTGCGGCGCGCCTTGAATTTTTGTACTTGCGCCCCGATTCTGCATGTAAACACCCGTAGCCGCAACGCGCGGGTCACATGTGTGAGCGGCAGGCGTTGCGCCCCAGCATCATGGCTAAACTCGATATCCTGACCTACCCCGATCCCCGCCTGCATACCGTGGCAAAACCGGTTGCCGTGGTGGACGACCGCATCCGCAAGCTGGTGCAGGACATGGCCGAGACCATGTATGAAGCACCGGGCATCGGCCTGGCCGCAACCCAGGTGGACGTGCACGAGCAGGTGGTGGTGATCGACATCTCCGAAACCCGCGACGCGCTGCAAGTCTTCATCAACCCGGAAATTGTCTGGTCCAGCGAGACCCGCAAGGTATCGGAAGAGGGCTGCCTGTCGGTGCCCGAGGTCTACGACCGCGTGGAGCGCCCGGACCATGTGCGCGTGCGCGCCCTCAACGAAAAGGGCGAGAGCTTCGAGATCGAAGCCGACGATCTGCTGGCCGTGTGTATCCAGCACGAGTTGGATCACCTCAAGGGCAAGGTCTTCGTCGAGTACCTGTCACCGCTCAAGCTTCAGCGTATCAAGTCCAAGCTGGTCAAGCTGCACAAGCGCGAACGCACCCGCATGTAAGGTAGCCGCCGCGGCCGGACGCGCCGGCACCGGTCTGCTATCGTATTGCCTTCCCGATGAATCAAGTTGCCGGCCGCTGATGCGGCCGGTGCCGCTTTATGCCGGAGCGCGCCATGTCCCAAGCCGCAAGCCCAACCCAAGCGCTGCGCGTAGCCTTTGCCGGCACGCCCGAATTCGCCCGCGTGGCGCTCCAGGCCATCCATGAGGCCGGCTTCCCCGTCGTGGCCGTGCTCAGCCAGCCCGACCGCCCGGCGGGCCGCGGCATGCAGCTACAGGCCAGCCCCGTCAAGCAGTACGCGCTGGAGCATGGTCTGGGCCCGGTGCTGCAGCCGCGCTCCCTGCGCCGCAACGGCAAGTACCCGGAGGAAGCCGGCGCCGCGGTGGATACGCTGGCGCAGCTGGCGCCGGACGTCATGGTAGTGGCCGCCTACGGCCTGATCCTGCCAGCCGAGGTGCTGGCGTTGCCGCGCCACGGCTGCCTCAATATCCATGCCTCGCTGCTGCCGCGCTGGCGCGGCGCGGCGCCCATCCACCGCGCCATCGAGGCCGGCGACGCGCAAACCGGCATCACGCTGATGCAGATGGACGAAGGCCTGGATACCGGCGCGATGATCCAGGGCGAAACGGTGCCGATCGGGCCCGACGACACCACCGGCACGCTGCACGACACGCTGGCCGCGCTGGGCGGCCGCATGGTGGCGGACGCGCTGCGCCGGCTCGCCGCTGGCCAGCCGCTGCCCGGCACGCCGCAGCCTGCCGAGGGCGTCACCTATGCCGAAAAGATCGCCAAGGAAGAAGCGCCGCTGGACCTGCGCCGCCCGGCCACGGCACTGGCCAGCCAGGTGCGCGCCTTCAACCCCTTCCCAGGCGCCACCGTGCAGGTCGGCCAGACCGTCATCAAGTGCTGGCAGGCCCAGGCGACGGAGGCCGTGCCCGGTCTGCGGCAGGCGCCGGGCACAGTGCTGGCCGCTGATGCCGATGGCGTGGTGATCGCCTGCGGCGAGGGCGCGCTGCGCGTGGCCGAGCTGCAGAAGCCGGGCGGCCGCAGGCTGCCGGCCCAGCAGTTCCTGCAGGGCATGCCGCTGCCGGCTGGCACCCGCTGCGCCGTGCCGGAAGGCACGGCATAACCGGCACCTGCCCGCCACTGCCAATCCAGCAGCCAGGAATCCCATGCTCGGTATTACTGACTTTCCCTTGTTCGTCGGCGCCGTGTTCCTGCTCAATGTGACACCCGGACCGGACACCGCCTACATCGTCGGGCGCAGCGTGGCGCAGGGCAGGGCGGCGGGCGTGGTCTCGGCGCTCGGCGTCAGCGCCGGCTGCTGCGTGCACTCGCTGGCCATCGCCTTCGGCCTGACCGCCCTGCTGGCGGCGTCGGCCACTGCCTTTACCGTGATCAAGTTTGCCGGCGCGGCCTATCTGGTGTGGCTGGGGCTGCGCCTCATCTGGCAGCAATCGGCACCCCGGGAGGCAAGCGCTGCCCCCGCCGCGCAGCCGGGTACGCGCGGCCTGCGCGCCTTGTTCATGCAGGGCTTCCTGACCAATGTGCTGAATCCGAAGGTGATCCTGTTCTTCATTTCCTTCTTTCCGCAGTTCGTCGACCGTCATGCCGGACACCAGGCCCTGGCATTCCTGGCACTGGGCAGCGTCATGGTGCTGATGTCGACGCTGTGGAACGGCCTGGTCGCATGGATGGCGGGCACCCTGACCCGCCGCGCTAGCGAGGCGCCCCGGCTAAAGTGCTGGCTGGATCGCATTGTTGGCGCCGCGTTCATCGGGCTGGGTGTCCGCCTGGCGCTGGCTCAGCGCTAAGCCCCTCCCCCTGACGGACAAACGGCCGAAGGCGTCGCTAACCGTGGCACTGCTCTGTTTTTAGGCAACCCACGGTTGAATTTCCGCCCAGGGGTACCATCTAATCATCACCGCGTCGCGCTTCGCGGGTCTGGCCAGCCCGGCCACCGGGTGCGCGCACAAGGATGATTTTTTCGGAGATCACGACAATGTTCAACTGGGTCAAGACCTTCATGCTGATGGCAGCCATCACGGCGCTGTTCATCGTCATTGGCGGCATGATCGGCGGCCGCAGCGGCATGATGTTCGCGCTGATCATGGCGCTGGGCATGAACTTCTTCTCTTACTGGTTCTCGGACAAGATGGTCCTGCGCATGTACAACGCGCAGGAAGTCGACGCGAGCACGGCGCCGCAGTTCTATGGCATGGTGCAGGAGCTGGCGCAGCGCGCGCAGCTGCCGATGCCGCGCGTGTACCTGATCAACGAGGACGCGCCCAATGCCTTTGCCACCGGCCGTAATCCCGAGCACGCGGCCGTCGCCGCCACCACCGGCATCCTGCGCGTGCTGTCGGAGCGCGAGCTGCGCGGCGTGATGGCGCACGAGCTGGCCCATGTGCAGCACCGCGACATCCTGATCTCGACCATTGCCGCCACCATGGCCGGCGCGATTGCCGCACTGGCCAACTTCGCCATGTTCTTCGGCGGGCGCGACGAGAACGGCAACCGCTCCAATCCCATCGCCAGCATCGCCGTGGCAATCCTGGCGCCGCTGGCGGCCTCGCTGATCCAGATGGCGATTTCGCGCGCCCGCGAGTTCGAGGCCGACCGTGGCGGCGCCACGATCAGCGGCGATCCTCAGGCACTGGCGATGGCGCTCGACAAGATCCACCGCTATGCCCAGGGCATTCCCTTCCAGACCGCGGAAGCGCACCCCGCGACCGCGCAGATGATGATCATGAACCCGCTCTCGGGCAGCGGCATCGCCAACCTGTTCTCGACCCACCCGGCCACCGAGGAGCGCGTGGCACGGCTGATGCAGATGGCCCAGACCGGCGTCTACCCGGTTTAGGGCCGGTTCAAGCCGTCCCGTTACTCCAGGCGCCGGCCAGCCGGGCGCAAAAAAGCCGGCCCTGGGCACATACAGGGTAAACTGCCCGCCGTGCTTCCCTTCGAAGCGGCGGGCAGTGTTTTTTCCGGCCCCGCCCGGCCTTGCCGCCAGTCCACGCCGCTTGCGGCTTGCCTTTGCCACCCCGCGTTACCGTCTCACTGCCTCACTGTCATGCGCCTGCCACACGAATCACTCGCCTTCCAGATGCTCGCCGCCGCGGCCGCCGTACGCGGCGTCAACGAAGGCAGCGCGCTGCCGCTGGCCATCGACAACGCCGCCGCGCAATACCGCCTGGACCGCGTGCGCGACGCGGCCACGCGCGGCGCCTTGCAGGACCTGGCTTACCGTACCATGCGCCAGTTCGGCACGGCGCGCGCGCTGGTCACCAAACTGGTGACCCGGCCGCCCGGCGCGCTGGTGGATTCGCTGCTGGCGGTGGCGCTGGCGCTGCTGGTCGAGGATGAGCAGGGTGAGGGCGGCTATACGGAGTTCACCGTGGTGGACCAGGCCGTCAGCGCCGCCGCATCCGAGCCCAAGACGGCTCATGCGCGCGGGCTGGTGAACGCCGTGCTGCGCCGTTTCCTGCGCGAGCGCAAGGCGCTGCTGGCCGAAGTGCGCCAGGACGACGAGGCGCGCTGGAACCTGCCCGCATGGTGGCTGGACGCGCTGCGCAAGGCTTACCCGGACCAGTGGACCGCGCTGGCCGAAAGCGCCAACGTGCGTCCGCCCATGACCCTGCGCGTCAATACCGCGCGGGTCACGGTCGCCGAGTATCTCAAGCGCGTGGCCAACGCCGGCATGGCTGGCGTGGCCATCGGTCCGCAGGCGGTCAGGCTGGTGCGCGCGTTTCCCGTGTCGCAGATCCCCGGGTTTGCCGAGGGAGACGTTTCGGTGCAGGACGCAGGCGCGCAACTGGCCGCGCCGCTGCTGGACCTGGCCGACGGTCAGCGCGTGCTCGATGCCTGCGCAGCGCCCGGCGGCAAGACCGGCCACATCCTGGAATTGGCCAAGGTCGAGGTGACGGCGCTCGAGAGCGATGGCCAGCGTGCCACGCGCATCGACGAGAACCTCGCGCGTCTGGGTCAGCAAGCCACTGTGGTAGTGGGCGACGCGAGCCGCCCGCAGGACTGGTGGGATAACCGCCAATACGATCGCATCCTCGCCGACGTGCCTTGTTCCGCTTCGGGCATCGTGCGCCGCCATCCGGATATCCGCTGGCTGCGCCGCGAGGTGGACATTCCCCGCCTGGTGACCGAACAGCGGCGCATCGTGTCGCAACTCTGGAGCCTGCTCAAGCCGGGCGGCATCCTGGTCTATGTCACCTGTTCTATTTTCCCAACGGAGGGCGAAGAGCAGGCGCGCTGGTTTGGTGCACAGCTACCAGATGCGATACGATTGCAGGCACCCGGCCAGATGCTGCCTGGCAACAAGGACCAGGTGGCCGGCGGCGGCAATGCCAGCCAGGAAGGCCTGCCCACCGACCACGATGGCTTCTTCTACGCCCGCTTCCAGAAACGACCCTGACCGATCCGTATCGATCCCAATGCCGAGCCCGCTTCGCTTGTTCGTCCTTCGCGTCCCTGACGACAGTGCGTACGTGCCCGTGGCGGCAGGTAGTGCAATAGCCGGCGCCGCGCGCAAGGCGCGTAACTGGCTGGCAGCCTTGCGGCTTGCGTCGGCGATCATGCTGTGCGTGCTGATGGCACTGATGGTGTTGCCGGGAGCGGCGCGCGCCGATGGCATCGAAGTCAACGAAGCGCGCATCGAGTACCAGGACGGCGGCTTCGATCTTGCCGCGAGCTTCGATTTCGAATTGCCGCCACCGCTCGAAGACGCGCTGAACAAAGGCATCTCTCTGTATTTCGTGGTCGATTTCCAGCTTACCCGTCCACGCTGGTACTGGTTCGATGAAAAACCAGTCAATGCCAGCCGCAGCGTGCGGCTGTCCTACCATCCGCTCACGCGGCAGTACCGCGTTTCCACCGGCGGCCTGCAACTGCCGTTCATGCGGCTAAAGGGCGCGCTGCAATTCATCCAGCGCGTGCGTGGCTGGCGCGTGTTCGAGCGCAATATGGTCAAGCCGGGCGAGACCTACCAGGCCGAAACGCGCATGCGCCTGGATCTGACGCAACTGCCCAAGCCGTTCCAGATCAACGCCGTCAATACGCGCGAATGGAACCTGGCATCGGAATGGCGCCGCTTTAATTTCACTGTACCCACCGAGTTCCCGCAGCCCCCCGCGCCCACGCCGCCACCGCCGGTGTTGCCAGTACCGGTGCCGCCCCCCGTGCCAGGACCGGCATCCGCCGCGTCCGCGGCAGTGGCCGGCGAAACGCGCGCGGTACCGTTCGCGCAGACCGTATCGACCGTGCTCTCCCCCAATACCCTGGTGCAGCCGGCCGCGGGCCAGCCATGAGCACCGCCCCCAGCCTTTGGGACAGCCGTTTCCGGCGCGTGCTTTACCGCGTCGTGGCCGGCATCATCGTGTTCCTGGCACTGGTGCTGGTAGCGCTGCTGGCAGGCGCTTCGGCCAATACCGAATTCTTCGACCGGTATTTCACGCTGCTGTTCAAGATCAACCTGGTGATCGGCATCCTGCTGGTGCTGATCATCGGGGCGCTGGCGCTGACCTTGTGGCTGCGCTACCGCCGCGGCAAGTTTGGCACGCGGCTGATGACCAAGCTCGCGGTGTTCTTCGGCGTGGTGGGCGTGCTGCCCGGCGTGCTGATCTACCTGGTGTCGCTGCAGTTCGTCTCGCGCAGCATCGAGTCCTGGTTCGATGTGCGCGTGGAAACCGCGCTCGAGGCCGGCCTGAATCTTGGACGCTCGACCATCGACAGTTCGCTGTCCGACCTGCAAGGCAAGGCGCGGCTGATGGCCGACCAGATCACCGGCTCGTCGAATGTCGCCACCTCGCTGCAGCTCAACCGGTTGCGCGAGCAATACGGCGTGCAGGAAGCCGCCATCTTTACGGGCAGTGGCCGTGTGATCGCCACCGCCTCGAGCAGCTATGCCTCGCTGGTGCCCGACCTGCCTTCCGGCGTGCTGGCCGAGCAGGCGCGGCTGGCCGGCGGCTACGCCGCAGTGGAGGGCGGCTCCGATCCGGTGGTGGACGGGCGCCACAAGCCCGAACGAACCGATGGCGGCCACTTGTACCGGCTGCGCGTCATTGTGCCGCTTGGCCCCGCGCCCACCGCGCAGACCAATGCGCAAACCCTCGCGGAAAGCGCCAGCGGCCCGGCGGCAAAGCAGCCCCTGAATGCAGCCAGCCGCTGGGCGGGCTCGGGGCTGGCCGTGGAACGCCGCCCGGAAGATGCCGCGTCTTCCGGCTTCGGGCTGGTGGGCGACACGGTGCGCGAGGAGCGCTATCTGCAAATCGTGCATCCGGTGCCGGCGGCGTTGGCGCGCAATGCCGACGAAGTCCAGCGGGCCTACCAGGAGTACCAGGAGAAGGCGCTTGGCCGCACCGGCCTGCGCAAGATGTATATCGGTACGCTCACGCTCACGCTGTTCCTGGCGGTGTTCATTGCCGTGATGCTGGCGCTGCTGCTCGGCGGCCAGCTGGCGCGACCGCTGCTGATGCTGTTGCAAGGGACCAAGGAAGTGGCAGAGGGCGATCTCTCGCCCAAGCGCGAACTCAAGAGCCGTGACGAGCTCGGCATGCTGACGCAGCAGTTCAACATGATGACGCGCCAGCTCTCGGAAGCGCGCATCGCGGTGGAACAGAACCGCAGCGCGCTCGAAAAATCGACGGCGTATCTTGAAAGCGTGCTGCAGAACCTCACCGCCGGCGTGTTTGTGTTCGACCGCCGCTTCGTCCTGATCACCGCCAATCCCGGCGCCGAGCGCATTTTCCGCCAGCCCTTCGCCGGCGCGCTGGGACAGCCCATCGACAGCATCCCGGTGCTCGGCGCATTCGGCGACATCGTGCGGCAGGCCTTTTCTGAGCAGACCACCAGTGAAATGCTGGGTGGCGCGCAGCACTGGCAAAAGCAGATCGAGCTGCCACAGGGCGATGAGGAACAACCGCTCACGCTGCTGGTGCGCGGCGCGCGCCTGCCCGGCGGACGGGGCGACGAGCAAGGCGAGCCCGGCTACGTGGTGGTGTTCGACGATATCTCGGATGTGATTTCCGCTCAACGCTCCGTGGCCTGGGGCGAAGTGGCGCGGCGCCTCGCGCACGAGATCAAGAACCCGCTGACCCCGATCCAGCTCTCGGCGGAGCGCCTGCAGATGAAGCTTTCGCCAAAGCTGGAAGGCCACGACGTGGACGTGCTCAAGCGGGGCGCCACCACAATCGTCAACCAGGTGCAGGCCATGAAGCGCATGGTCGACGACTTCCGCGACTACGCGCGCACGCCGCCAGCGCTGCTGCAGTCACTGCAGCTCAACGGCCTGGTGGCGGAAGTGCTGCACCTCTACGGCATCGACGACACCGGCCCCCACGAGCATGCCGTGATCCATCCGTCGCTGGCTGCCAGCCTGCCTGAAATCAAGGGCGATCCGACCCAGTTGCGCCAGGTGATTCACAACCTGCTGCAAAACGCGCAGGATGCCGTGTCGGACAACGTTTCGGCGGCCAGAATGGCGCCCCATATCGCTCTGCACACCGAGACTGTAGAATACAAAGATTCTGCCGGCGAAGACCGGCAGGCCGTCAAGCTCACCATTGCGGATAACGGTCCTGGTTTCGCCCCGCGCATCCTTAGTCGCGCGTTCGAACCGTATGTGACCACCAAGGCCAAGGGAACCGGCCTCGGGCTCGCAATGGTGAAGAAGATCATTGACGAACACGGCGCACGCATCGAGTTGCGCAATCGCATGGAGGGCACCGAGATCATCGGGGCGCAGATCTCCATCCTGTTCGTTAAACTGGCATAGTCAATGTGCGGCCCCGAACCCGGCAAGCCGCGGTGGGGTCAAGAGGGGAAGTATGGCAACCATCCTCGTAGTCGACGACGAAATGGGTATCCGGGAGTTGCTCTCGGAAATCCTCAGCGACGAAGGCCATGTGGTCGAAGTGGCAGAAAACGCGCAGAAGGCGCGCGAGTACCGTGCCGGCAATACGCCGGATCTGGTGCTGCTTGACATCTGGATGCCCGATACCGACGGCGTCACGCTGCTCAAGGAGTGGTCGGCCCAGGGCCTGCTCTCCATGCCCGTCATCATGATGTCGGGGCACGCCACCATCGATACCGCGGTGGAGGCGACCAAGATTGGCGCGCTCAATTTCCTCGAGAAGCCTATTGCCTTGCAAAAGCTGCTGTCGGCGGTCGAGCAGGGCCTGGCACGCGGCGTCGAACGTCCGCGCGCAGGCGTGGCCGCAGGCGCGGCATTGCCCGCGAATGGCAGTGGCGAAGGCATCGCGGCGGTAGCGGCGGAAAGCGCCGCGGAGAGCGCCAATGGTGCCCCGCAACGGCTGCCCGAAGCGGAGATGCACTTTTCCTTCGATATGCCGCTGCGCGAGGCGCGCGACTTGTTCGAGCGCGCTTACTTCGAATACCACTTGCTGCGCGAACACGGCAGCATGACCCGCGTCGCCGAGAAAACCGGCCTCGAACGTACCCACCTGTACCGCAAGCTCAAGCAACTCGGCGTGGAACTCGGCCGCAACAAGCCGGAACCAGCAGAACAATGATGCGGTGATGCGCGCAGCGCTTGACTGATTCAAAATGCGCTGCTATGATTTTGCTTCTTTGGCCCGGTAGCTCAGTCGGTAGAGCAGAGGATTGAAAATCCTTGTGTCGGCGGTTCGATTCCGTCCCAGGCCACCAGTATTACGAAAAAGCCCAAGATCTGAAAAGGTCTTGGGCTTTTTTCATTTGCCGGCGTTCATTTTTTGCCGACGCATAAGATGCGCTTCGCCGTACTGGCATTCCCATGTGCCGCCGCACGGTGGCGAAGAGGGCCGTGGGCGCGTTGTCTCCTTGCTCGGGCTGTCCTGTATGCCCACGCGCGAACGCGGGCATGGACGTCCTTTCCAGTCCTCGTATGGCTATCGTCAGACGCCAGCTACGCCCTTGCTTTGTCCACTGCCACCGCCTATTGTTTAGGCACAATTTCCTCGACCAATGCCATCGCATCCGCGATTATCGGCATTGCGCCAAATATCCCTGAATTCCGGCTTCCGCATTTCGGCCTGACCTCCGAATTTCACCATTGCACGCTTCGTATCCGTGCCGTGCGGATAGCAGTCTGGCAAAACACGCCGCGCATTCGATACCACCAGTTCATTCAAAACTAGCCGCGCGTGCATTGACGCCGGAAGACGAAAAACGAACACTGCGCGCTCCCGCGGCGAGGACTGATTCCAGGTCCGAGGCGGTTTCCAGGCCATGCCAAGCAAACCCAATGCGCAAGCACCCCGACGATGTAATGACCGCTGAACCGCATGGACGCGCCGTACCCGTGCCTGCGAGCACGCTGGCCAGGCGCCTGGTGGCCGAAGCCTTGGGCACAGCGTTGCTGGTTGCAGTGGTGGTGGGTTCCGGCATTCGCGCGCAGCAGCTGGCCGGTGGCAATGTCGCACTGGCATTGCTGGCGAATTCGCTGGCCACGGGGGGTGGGCTCATCGCGTTGCTGCTGGCGCTGGGACCGGTATCGGGCGGTCATTTCAACCCCGTGGTGAGCCTTTGTGCATTGGTACAGGGCACGCTGCCGGCACGCGATGCGTGGCGCTATGCGCTGGTACAGGCTGCTGGCGCCATTGCGGGCGTCATCTGCGCGCATGCGATGTTTGGCGAGCCGATGCTGGCCTGGTCGGCACAAAGCCGCACCGGGACTTCGATGTGGTGGAGCGAGTTCGTGGCCACCTTCGGCCTGATCAGCGTTGCCACCGGTACCGGACGCAGCCGGCCCGGCCTGGTTCCGTTCGCCGTGGCGGCCTATATCACGGCTGGCTACTGGTTCACCGCGTCGACCTCTTTTGCCAACCCGGCACTGACCATTGCCTGCGCATTGACAGCGACCTTCACCGGCATCCGTGCCGTCGATGTGCCCGGCTTCATGCTGGCGCAACTGGCGGGAGGGTTGAGCGCCACGCTAATCTTCCACTGGTTGCTGCGCGCGCCGGCAGCGCAGCCGGGCCGTTCGCATGCGAAGCAAACGGCGGCATGGCCGACGCCCGCCCCGGCGGCCACTCCGGCCGCTACCAGCGCCGATTGAGCTGGACGCCGAAGATGGAGCCGGACGTTTGCGAGGCCCACGTATCCGCCGGCGAGGCGAACGCTATGCCATCCACGTCGCTGGCCTTGCTGTAGGTGTAGAAAGCGCGCAGGTTGGCATTGCCGGCCGCCTTGCCAAGCGTGAACGTCGGCGCCACGGTCAGGGCAGTGCGTTGCCCGCTCGCGCCAAAGCCCGAGGAAATCTGGTCACGCGCCACCTCGAAGGTGAGCTTGAACTGCTCGCTGGCGATGTAGGCGGGGCGCACGCGCGTGGCGATCCATTGCAGCGTTCCCACCGGCGAGCGGTCGAACTGCATGCTGGACTCGACCGAGCCTGCCAGGCCCAGGCCGGAGCGTTGCTTCCATTCCATCGATTCGGCCAGGCGTACCCGGGACAACGCAGGACCCATGCCGGTGTAGCCAGTCAGCGCATTACGGCTGCCTTCGCCAAACTGCATGCCGAAACGATTGGTGCCGGCGAGCACGCCCTGTTGCTCGTGCATGGCCGACACCCACCATGCGCTGCCGGTCTGCTGGATCAGCGGCTGCGCTTCCACCCGCGTATAGCCGAGTTGCACCGAGCCTTTCACGTTGGTCGTGATGGGGGCGGTGCGCAGCGAATGGTAACTAGGCAGGTTGGCGCCATTGAGATCGTTGCGCGCGGTGTACTGGTAATTGAGCGCGATATCGCCAAAGCGCGCATTGTCCACGCCAAAGCGCATTGCCGGGGAGGTGGGCGGCAGCAGTCCCGAGGACATCAGGAAGGCCGAGGTCTCGCGCCGCCCAGCCCACATGGTGGCGCCGTCGAGTACCGACAGGCCACTGACCGAGGTATAGATCTGGGGCAGCAGGGCATACGGATCGACCGCTGCCGGGCGGCCATTGACCGAGGTGGCATCCGTCCCCTTGGCCTGCGCCACCAGTTGCACCTGGCCGCCGCCATCCAGGGCGAACAGCGATTCCTTGAGCTTGACCTCGCCCGTGCCGCGGCAGGCCAGCCCTCCGCCTACGCCGGTGGACAGCGTGCCGCCACCGGCGCAGGCACGCGTGGCCGTGTTGCGGTCGTCATAGGCTGCTCGTCCGCTGTAGCCTAGCCGCCAGACCTGGTCGCCGGCCGGATCGTCGACCGGTAACTGCGAGACCAGGGCGAAGCCCTCGCTGGCTGGCGCCTCGGGGGCATCGCCGTCGACCGGCTCGGCCAGCTTCGGCGACGCCTCCGCGACGAACTGGCCCAGGCGCTTGGGAAAGAACACGACAGGAGGCGGCGGCGCCATCACGGGCTCTGGGGGCAAGGCCGGCTCGGGCGGTCCGGCGAGTTCCATGCCGTCGTCGGCCAGGCCTGCGTTGGCCCAGGTGGCCGGAAGCGGCGGGGCTGGCAGGGTGGCGTCCGGTGCACCGGACTCGGAAGGATCGGCGGGAACAGGGGCCGCACCGGCGGCAACGGGCACGGAAGGCGCTTCCATGACCGCAGGCGCGGCGTCAGCCAGGCGTACTACGGCTGGGCTAGTCTCGGCACCACCAGCTGACTCGCGCGCAACCAAGGCTGCCAGGGGGTCTGTCTCCGGATCTACCTGTGGCGAGGGCCGGGCCTGTACCGCCACGGCCGGAGGCGCCACCGGCGCGTCCGATGCCGCCAGACCCGTGCCGGCCTGCGCACACGCGTTCATCCCCCAAGCGGCCAGCACGGCAACAGCGAGGCGGTGAGAGTGACGAGGCGGCGGGCGGCCCGATTCGGCCGGGACAACAGGCAACATAGGCAACACCAGTAAGGCGTGATTTTTTATCAGTCGCCCGATTGGACAGCAAGCGGGGTTACAAAATCCGCGGCAAAGGCGGCCTTTTCACCATACGGAACAGGGCGGCGGAACCACCCGGAAAGCGGCGCTTTCCTAGCGAAAACCCGGACTTTCCCGGTCCCCCGTGGCGAAAGGGCCACCGCTATAATCCTCTGGCTTGTCCGACGGGTACGGACCGGCGCCCCCGAGCCTGTTACAAAGGCGTGCCATGATCTGCTGATGATCCTGGCATGTCTTTGTAACAGGCTCATTAATTGCGCAGCCGCCGTACCCCGGCTTCATGCGCGCCACGGTACAGAGCCGGATGCCCACGCATGACGTGAGCGTGCCTGACGCTGCTGCCGCACCAAAAAATTTATAAAGAGGAGAAGTTATGGAACGTCGTTCCTTTCTGTTGAAGGCATCGGCCGTCGCCGCCACCGGGGCGCTGGCCGCCTGCGGCAAGGAAGAAAAGGCCGCGGCGCCGGCCGCCGCCGGTGCCAGCGCACCGGCCGTGATCGGCAGCAACCCGGCCGTGGAATGGCGCCTGGCTTCGAGCTTTCCCAAGTCGCTCGACACCATCTTCAGTGGCGCCGAGCTGCTGTCGACCCGGGTCAAGGAACTGACCGACGGCAAGTTCAACATCAAGGTGTTCGCCGCCGGCGAAATCGTGCCGGGCTTGCAGGTGCTGGACGCGGTGCAGAACAACACCGTACAGATCGGCCACACCGCAGGCTACTACTACTTCGGCAAGAACCCGGCGCTGTGCTTTGACACCACCATCCCCTTCGGCCTGACCGCACGCCAGCAAAACGCCTGGATGATGCAGGGCAACGGCATGAAGCTGATGCGTGAATTCTTCAAGGAATACAACGTCGTCAACTTCCTGGGCGGCAATACCAACGCGCAGATGGGCGGCTGGTTCCGCAAGGAAATCAAGACGGTGGCCGACCTGCAGGGCCTGAAGTACCGCATCGCCGGATTTGCCGGCGTGGTGCTGGCGCGCCTGGGCGTGGTGCCGCAACAGATCGCCGGCGGCGACATCTATCCGGCACTGGAAAAAGGCACCATCGACGCGGCCGAATGGGTTGGCCCCTACGATGACGAGAAACTGGGCTTCTACAAGGTTGCGCCGTACTACTACTACCCGGGCTGGTGGGAGGGCAGCGCACAGCTGTCCTTCTATTCCTCGGCCACGGAGTACGAGAAGCTGCCCGCGCTGTACAAGCGCGCGCTGGAAACGGCCACCATCGAGGTCCATACCAACATGATGGCCAAGTACGATACGGTCAATCCGCAAGCCCTGGCGCGCCTGCTGGAAAACGGCGTGAAGCTGCGTCCGTTCTCCAAGGAAATCATGGAGGCTTGCTTCAAGGCCACCCAGGAAGCCTACGCCGAGGAAAACGCCAAGAATCCTTCGTTCAAGAAGATCTACGACGACTGGCGCGTATTCCGCAACAACGAAGCCGCCTGGTTCAATGTGGCCGAGCAGGCGTTCTCGCAATTCAGCTTCACGCACAAGCTGTAAATGCCTTGACACATGCGGGCCGCTGCCCGCTGCGCCGCAAGCGATAAGCCCGTGCCAAGCACGGGCTTTTTTACGCCGGTAGAATCGCCCGATTCTTTGGGACTTCTCATGCAAACCGGCATCATCTACGCGCTGCTCGCCTACACCATCTGGGGCCTGCTGCCGCTCTATATCAAATCCCTGCACGGCATCGCGCCGATGGAGATCCTGCTGCACCGGATGGTGTGGTCGCTGGTGTTCCTGGGCCTGGTGCTCACTTGGCGGCGCCACTGGGGCTGGCTGCGCGGGGTATGGTCCAATCCGCGCCTGCTGGCCGGCTTCGCCGCCAGCGCGCTGCTGCTTAGCGGCAACTGGTTTCTCTACATCTGGTCGGTATCGAACGGGCGGGTGGTCGACGCCAGCCTGGGGTATTTCATCAATCCGCTGTTCAACGTGCTGCTGGGCGTACTGTTCCTGCACGAGCGGCTGCGCCCCGGCCAGTGGGCCTCGATCGCGTTGGCAGCCGCGGGCGTGGCCTGGCTGACCGTGGCAGCCGGCCAGCTGCCGTGGATCGCGCTGGCGCTGGCCGCCACGTTTGGCGGGTACGGATTGCTGCGCAAGACCGCCACGCTTGGCGCGCTGGAAGGCCTGTCGCTGGAGACCCTGCTGTTGTTCCCGCTGGCGGCAAGCTCCCTGGCCTACCTGTTCGCCACCGGGCAGGCCGACTTCAGCCAGGCCAGCGGCGGCGTGCAGTTGCTGGCATTGCTGGCCGGTCCCGTCACCGCTGTCCCCCTGCTGTTGTTTGCGGCGGGCGCGCGCCGCATCCCGCTGTCCTTGCTAGGGCTGCTGCAATACACGGGGCCGACGCTACAGCTGCTGCTCGGCGTGTGGCTGTGGAACGAGCCGTTCCCGGCAAGCAAGCAGGCCGGGTACGCAATGATCTGGATATCGCTGGCTGTCTATGCCATCGAAGGCATCTGGGCGGGGCGCCGGCGCAGCGGCGCCGTGGCGCAAGGCTGAGGGAAGGGGGTTCCTTCCGCTGGAGCCCCCTTTTTATTCCCGCAAGAAATGAACTCAATAAAAAAGTCGACTTACCATTCATTCCACTGATAAATATCGGAAGTTTCCGACGCTTTCACCGAGCGAACGGGTAGGCGAAGTGATCAGATTTCGACATAAATATTCGTCATATCTATAGAATTAGCGCACATCGCGCTCATATTCATTGATACAGAGAATATTCATTACCATCTATCGAATCGTTCAAAGCCCCGCCTGCGGTCCGATCCTCCTCAGTAAAGCCCGCGCACCTGCGCATGCAGACGCACCAGGCCTAGCAGCGCATCGATATTGGGCGTGGCAATCCCGACGTGCTCGCCAATTTCCCTCACTGAGGCCACCAGCGCGTCGATCTCCAGTGGCCGCCCCGCCTCGGCATCCTGCAACATTGAGGTCTTGAAGGCTCCCAGCTTGCGCGTCACCTGGCTACGCTCCTCGCCGCTCTGCGCGATCGGGCAGCCAATAGCCGCGCCGATCCCTCCAGCTTCCTCCATCACCGCCAGGCAGAAGCGGTTGACCAGCGGGTCGTCGAGGATGCGGTCGCAAGTCGCGCCGGTCAGCACTGAGACCGGGTTCATCGTCATATTGCCCCACAGCTTGAACCAGATGTCCTGCTGGATAGCCGCGCTGCGCTCGATCTCCAGGCCACCTCGGGCGAGCAGGCTGGCCACCGTTTCGACCTTGCCGGCCGCCATGCCCGAATCGCCACCGGCGGCACCAAGGATCAGGCGCTCGCCAAAGCCATGGCGCACAGTGGCCGGCGCTGGCGTGGAGGCCGTCAGGTGCACCACGCAGCCGATCACCTGCGTGGCCGGAATGGCACGCGCGATGGCGCCTTCCGGATCCACGGTGTGCAGCGACAGCCCCGCGTGCGGGCCGGGGCGCTCGAAAAACCACCACGGCACGCCATTCATCGCCGTGACCACCACCGTATCGGGGCCGATCAACGGCCCTATGGCCTGCGCCAGCTGCGGCAACGCCGGGGCCTTCACCGCCAGGATCACCACGTCCTGCGTACCTAGCGCTGCGGGATCGCCTTCCGCGTGAACCTGGAAGGTCTCGCTACGTTCGCCTTCGACCAGGGTCAGACCCTGCGCGCGCAGCGTGGACAAGGTCTGGCCGCGCGCCAGCACATTCAGCCCCTGGCCGGAACGGGCAAGCCGCGCGCCAATAAAGCCGCCAACGGCGCCTACGCCGACTATGCAAAGAGATGTCATGGCCGTCACTCTCGTGGGTTTCTTTGTTTATTCACGGAAAGAATCATATACATCTAATTACGATACGAATCATCGATAGCATCAATCTCTCGAATCAGCGCCGCGAACACGTCCTCACCCGCGCCAAACTTCGGATTGAATTGCAGCGAGTCGCGCGTGCACTTGCGCTGGATCTCCTCCGGCACGGGCAGCGCGGCACCCATGGCCAGCGTGGCAAGCTGGATCTCGCAGGCGCGGTTCAGCAGCCAGAGGGTGGAGAAGGTGCGCGCGATGCTGTCGCCCCAGGCCAGCAAGCCATGGTTGCGCAGGATCACGGCCGGCTTGTCCCCGATATTGCGCACCAGCCTGGGCCCTTCCTCGTCGTGCACGGTAATGCCTTCAAAAGGATGGCAGGCGACCTTGTCGAACAATTGCGCCGCATAGAAATTGCTCATCGACAGGCCCTGCGCCGAGCAGGCCACCGCCATGCCGGCCGTGGTGTGCGTATGCATCACGCAATGCGCGCCCGGAATACCGGCGTGAATCGCCGCATGCACCACGAAGCCGGCAGGATTGACCGGCCAGGGACTCTCACCGACAACCTGGCCGGCCAGGTCGATCTTCACCAGGTTGGAGGCGGTCACCTCCGCATAGCGCAAGCCGAACGGGTTGATCAGGAACAGTGGCTTGCCGGTATCGCCGCCGGCCTCGGGCGGCAGGCGCAGCGTGATGTGGTTGTAGATCAGCTCGGTCCAGCCCAGCCGGTCGAAGATGCGGTAGCAGGCGGCGAGCTTGACGCGCGCCTCCCATTCCGCCGGGTGACAGTTAGCGACAGCCATGCAGGTCTCCTCTGCGTTTTTGCGCGTCGGTGCGCGCGCCATGGGGTGCTGTTCAGGTGGGGTCGGGGCTACGGCACGCGCATGGCGATATCGATGCCTCGATTAATTACCATGTTAATGATTATATGGAGCCGGTCAAGCCGGAGGTACCCGCAGGTCCATATCGACACTCAAGGCAGGGTGTTGCGCATGATCAGCAGCCACGGCATGTGCGAATTGGTCACGCCATCGATCATGCCGGAGTCTCCCAGCTCGATCAGTTCCATCGAGACCGATTGCTGGACATTGCCGCCAATCGCCTTGACCATCCGTGCCGCCGGGTCCACCTCGACGACGATGTCGCAATGCATGGGCGTAGTGCCAAAACCGATTGCGGCCACGCTGGCCAGGTATTTGTCGCTGCCGCGCCCGGCGCAAATCACATCGCCTGGCCGCGGCATGGCCGGCAGCGGTTCAATGCGGAAGGCAGGCGCAGGCAGGACGCCGTCGCGCGCGTCCACTACGTACATCGAGTGCGAATCGCCGGTGAGGAACTGGCGGTCGTCCAGACCCGCCTTGCGCATCACCCAGGAAATAAAGACCGCGGACCAGGCCCAGCTGCCCTGAGTGATCTGGTGGCACGTGACCGCCTTGCCGACGATGGCCCAATAGCGCTGCGCCAGCCGGCACCCCTGGGCGGTGGCTTCCATGCCGGTGCCATCGGGAAAGTGCAGGCAGCTTGACTCGCTGCTTTCCTCATCCTCGCGGTCAGCCGTCCGCCCCGTCGCATCGCTGGCGTCCGGATTGCCCTCGGTATCCGTCGCCGCCGGCAGGCCAGGCAGCACCGGCGCCGGCAGTGGGCTATCGGCCACGCAAGCGGTGTCGTCGCGGCCCAGGCGCACGGTCTGCCCCCCCCAGCGCTGCCACTCCTGCCAGGCGATCTCGACAATGCGCTGGCGCTGCGTGGCGCCAGGTGTCGTCGCGGGGCGTTCGGTGTCGGGCAACGGGATAGCCTGGGGCCGCGCCGGCTGGGATGGCATGGTGCAACCCGACAGTAGCGCGAGAGCCGTCAGCAAGCTCAGGCCGAGCCGGCGCGCCTGTGGAAAATTTTGTGGGAAACGCTGTGAATAAAACTGTGGAAATCTGCCTGGCGGCGATCGACGGGACATGAGAGGCCTACTGAGCAGGACGCCCGAGACCCTTGTATTTACTGAGGGAAGGCGCCGATAGGGCACGATCTTACCGGTCTTGCGCGGGGTGCGCCGTATACCGCGAAGGCGCAGGATAACCAGTGGGCAAATATTGTGGATAACGCCCCCCGCCTGGCGCTCACCAGCGCCATCAGGCTACGGGTGGCGGCACGGCGGGGTAGATCCAACGGGGCTGGCACGAGACCGCCCGCGGGACTCACTGGTTCACTGCGTCCTTGAACTTCTGGCCAGCCTTGAACTTGACGGTCTTGGCGGCTTCCACCTTGATTTCTTCGCCGGTGCGCGGGTTACGCGCCATGCGCTCGCCGCGCTCGCCCTGGCTGAAGGTGCCAAAGCCGATCAGGCTCAGGGTGTCGCCCTTGGCCACGGCTTCCATGATGGCGCCAAGCGTCACGTTCAGCGCTTGTTCTGCCTTGGCCTTGGTCAGGCCGTCCACGCCGGCCGCGATGGCGTCGATCAGTTCGGTTTTCGTCATGCTTCACTCCGTGTCGAGTTGATAAAACAAGGACGCCTGGCTGGGCCGGCCCACTGGGCACCGGCGTCGGCAAAGGCGCCGCGGGCCACATCATACCGTGTCGGGCAAGGCGGACCGGGAACAGATTGTTACAGCGCAGGCGCCGCCAGCCCGCGCTGGCTGGGGCTTTGGGGGGATTTGGCGGGGCAGGCCGAGCCTTTGAGGGCGTCAGGATGGCCCTCAGGCGAAAGAACGTACATAGGTGTCCCACAGGGCATCCCGGCCTGGAAAACGGCTACAGCGGCCTCCTGGCCCCTCTCAGGGGCATTGGCACGATGGAGGTGTGGCCCAGGGGATCCGGGCGAATTCCCGGCGTATACCTGGATCGCAGGCAGCACCAACGGCAGGTGGCCGCCCTCGTAGGCGCTCTCTGCCCGCCAGAGGGCCTTAGCGGCGCTGTGAGCAACGCTTCAGCCGGAGGCCTGCCCCCGGCAGCGCGTACCCAGTGCAGCGTAGCTACGGGGCCCAGGCGCTCCCGGGCAACACCATGAACTATTGTGCATACCCGACAACCCCCGACGGGGAATGGATTTTCGCGGGTATTCGCATCGTGCATGCCTTGCGTGCGGCGCTAACGGCATGCGTGTTTACGTCTTGGTCCGCAGATCCCCGTCAGCACAGAAATCCCCCGTTCCACGCAGGGCGCTCGTCGGTAAACCGGGGTCGAACGTATACGCAGCCTTCGATGACGCGCGTATACCACCTCGCCTCGCCATCACCACCATGCGTATACGCCAAGTTCCCGCGAAAAACCTTTCGGGACGTCGCAGTAAACCTCAGTTCGACAGGTCATTTCGCCTTGCTCAAAAAAGAAGCCCCGCCTGAAGCGGGTTTCCGGCAGTTTATTTTTCGGCTGCCTTCTTTCTTTGCCGATAGCGGGGCGCTGTCCTTTCGGTTTACTTCTTTCTTTAATGTATACAAATAGTAGTAGTAGGTAAACGGCTGCCTTTTCTGTGGATAACCCGGTAAACACTTTTTAAATCAATGGGTTGTGGGAAGCAGAAGTGGTCGGACCGGATGTTGGCTGCCGTGGATGACTTGGTCTTTTGGATGAGGGGTCCAAGTGCAACCCTCCGACTTATGCCTGACGCGTCCCCATGCCAACCCCAGGCAGCCCACATGAATCGCATGTCTTTATCCACAGATTTTTGCCGGGTTATCCACATCGCCTGGGCTGGCCGATGGCGGTATACGTGCCGTATACGTGGGTGGACAAGGGCTTCTTAAGGCTGTTTGCCGGGCGGCAAATCGACGGGACGCACGACTTGCGGGCGGTACGTATACCTGCCTTGACGTATACGTGCCGGCCGGTTCACCCGTATACGTCTATTTGCCGGCAAGGGGGATGCCGCGGCCAATATGGGCAGGTATCATCGCCATCGCGCCGGGCGGCGCACAGCCACGCGCAGTGGCAGGCGGATCAATACGGGATGGCACATGGCGGAACAGGCGAAGCAAGAGGAATTGAAGCAGGACGGGACTGGCGTGAAAGACGCCGGGAGCGGCAAGGGCGTCAAGAGTCCCAAGGAAGGCAAGCGCAAGACCGCTGCCGACCGCGTCGAAGTGCGTCGTTCGGGCGTGCACGGCAAGGGCGTCTACGCGATCGCGCCGATCGGTGAAGGCGAACGCATCATCGAATACAAGGGCGAGCATATTTCGTGGAAGGAAGCGCTCAAGCGCCATCCGCACGATCCGGCGGATCCTAACCACACCTTCTATTTCAGCCTGGAAGACGGCGATGTGATCGACGCCAAGTTCGGCGGCAACCGCGCGCGCTGGATCAACCATGCTTGCGAACCCAATTGCGAGGCGCGCGAGAAGAAGGGGCGCGTATTCATCCACGCGCTGCGCGATATCGCCGGTGGCGAGGAATTGTTCTACGACTACGGGCTGGTGATCGACGCGCGCTACACCAAGAAGCTCAAGAAGGAATTCGAGTGCCGTTGCGGCAGCCCGAAGTGCCGCGGGACCATGCTGGCGCCGAAGGCAAAGAAAGGCCGGTAACAATGCAAGCCGCGGCGCAGATGCCTGATCTGCACCGCGGCTTGATGCGGTTCAGGCGGCGGCCGCCGCCTCGCATGGAATGCGGATCACAAAACGCATGCCGCGCGCCTCACCCTGCTCGCCGGTGGTGGGCACATCCTCGATACGGATGGTGCCGTGATGCAGCCCGATGATTTCATGCACGATTGCCAGCCCCAGGCCAGCGCCGCCGGGCGGCTGCGCCGGCGCATTGGGGCCCGGCGTATGGTCGCCCCGGAAGAAGCGCTTGAAGACTTCCTCGCGGCGCGCCAGGGCGATGCCAGGACCGTTGTCTTCCACCATCACGACCGCCATGCCGCGATGGCCAAGTGCCTCGCCGCCGGCGCGCACGGTGATGCGTCCGCCGGGCGGCACATATTTCACGGCATTGTCTATCAGGTTGCTGAGCGCTTCGCGCATCAGCAGCCGGTTGCCGCGCACGGTGGACGGTGCCGCGCCGGTAAAGGTGGGGCCGGGCAAGGTCTCGAAGCCCAGGTCGATCTGGCGCGCCAGTGCCTGCGGCACCCACTCGGCACCGGTCTCGAAAGCCAGCGTGGCCAGGTCGAAATGCTCGATCGGGCCTAGCCGCTCCAGCGATAGGCCCGGCTCGGCACGCGCCAGCGACAGCAACTGGTTGGACAGGCGCACCGCGCGGTCGGCCGCCGCCTGCAGCTCGCGCAGGGCGTGGTCCGTCACCGCGGGATCGTCCGACTGCACCGCGCGGTCGGCATGCAGCTTGACCGCGGTCAGCGGGGTGCGCAACTGGTGCGCGGCGTCGGCGATGAACTTGCGCTGCGCATCAAGCGCGTCGCGCAGCCTGGCCAGCAGCGCATTGAGCGCACGGATCAGCGGCTCCACTTCGGCCGGCACCTGGGTTTCGTCGAGCGGCGCCAGCGAGCGCGCGGTCTGGCGATTGAGCTTGTCGGTCAGGATCTGCAAAGGCACCAGCTCTTCCTTGAGCACGTGCGAGAGGATCAGGCTGCCCACCACCAGCAGCAGGATCAGCGGCACCGACACCGACAGCAGGATTTCGTTGGCGGCGGTTTCGCGCCGGTCCAGCAACTCCGCCACTTCCACCACGATGGGCCCGCGCGGGGCACGGCCAGCCTCGCTGGTGGCCAGTTCGTCAGAAGCCGGGCTGGGCAGGTTGACCGGCAGCCGCACGGCGCGCACCTGGCGCCCGCTGAACCAGGCGTAGAACAGCCGCGCATCGTGCAGCGAAGTCTGTCCGGTGCCGTAGCCCAGCCAGGTATCCATGCCGCCGATCAGCCCGTCCGGGCCGTGGATGCGCCAGTAGATGCGGTCGGTGCCTTCGGCCTCGACCAGCGTCTGCGCGATCATCGGGATGTCCTGCTCCAGGCGCGGGCCGGCAATGCGGATCTGCTGGGCGATATTGTTGGCCACGCCGTACAGGGCGCGGTCGAATACCTGCGTGGTGTAGTGCGCGGCCAGCCAGTAGGAGAGCGAGCCGCTTGTCAGTACCAGCGCAAACAGCGGCGTGGCCAGCGCGCGCAGCAGGTGTACGCGCAGGCTTTGCGTGGAGGCGGTGCGCGCGGGTGCCGCCGCCGACGGTTGATCCGCCGCTGCGGCAGGCTTTCCGGATACGCCGCCAGCGGTGCCGGTCAGGCCCTCGGGCGGCTGGGGAGGACGTGGGCGCAGCCACATGGCGGGCTTGCTCTGTGCGCGGCGTCAGGTGCCGGCGCGAATCTGCAGCAGGTAGCCGAAGCCGCGCACCGTGACGATCTCCACGTCGCTTTCTTCCAGCTTCTTGCGCACGCGGTGCACATAGACTTCGATGGCGGTGTCGCCGACCGTGTCGCCGCCTTCACCCGCGGGATGGGCGAAGGTGGCGAGGTGGTCCTGCAGCTGCGCCTTGCTGACCACGCGGCCCTGACGCTGCAACAGCAGTTCCAGCACAGCGAACTCACGCGGGGAGAGTTCCAGCGGCTTGCCGTCGATAAACATGCGGCGGTCGTTGCCCGACAGGCGCAGCCGGCCCAGCCGCACGTCGCGCTCGGGCGCGGCCTCGCCATGCTGGCTGCGCCGCAGCAGCACGCGCACGCGCGCTTCCAGCTCTGGCAGGGCAAAGGGTTTGACGAGGTAGTCGTCGGCGCCGGCGTTCAGGCCGGATAGCTTGTCTTCGAGCTCGTCGCGCGCAGTCAGGATGATGACGGGCGTGGTGCGGTTGCGGGCGCGGTAGCGCGCCAGCAGGGTCATGCCGTCGATGCCGGGCAGGCCCAGGTCGAGGATGACCAGGTCATGCTGTTCGCGCAGCAGGTGCTCGGTGGCGTAGACGCCGTCGTGCACCACGCGCACCTGATGGCCGGCCTGGGACAGGCCGGCTTCGACGCCACTGGCAATCTGGCGGTCGTCCTCGATCAGAAGGATACGCATGGGGGCAGGAGGAAGCTGGAAAGGAACGGGAAAGCAATAAACCGGTGCGTTGATTAACCGGTTAGCCATCGATTGTACAGGGCGGGGCCGCCTCCGACCTTTCGGTTTGCCTACAGTCCCCTGCGTTGCCGCATGCGGTGCGCTCAGCCTTTGGCCAGCGACGCGGCAGCGCGTTCGATAAAGCCCGCCAGGTCGGTATCGCGCCGGGTCAGGCCATTGGCGTCGTGGGTGGACAGGGTGATATCGACCCGGTTGTAGACGTTGAACCATTCGGGATGGTGGTCGGCCTTTTCCGCCGCCAGCGCCACGCGCGTCATGAAGGCGAAGGCGGCGTTGAAGTCGGCAAAGGTAAAGCGCTTGTGGATCGCGTCGCGGTCTTCGACGAGGCTCCAGCCTGGCAGGGCAGTCAGCAGCGGTGCACGTTCTTCCAGCGAAAGGGGCACGAGGGGCGCAGGGGACATGATGGGCTCGATGGTCGGAAAGGGATAAGCAAAGGATGAAACCGGCCCGCCCGCGCAGCCTTCCAGCCTGTGCGACCTGGGTCGGGGCTGGGGGCCGGGCGGGCATGCCGTCATTGTTTCACAAAGCGCGTGCGTGGGCAGCCTGCAGCCATTGTGCAAAGGCAGCCGGAGCCGGGATCAGACGTCGTCGCTGTCGGCCCAGCCTTCACGCGTGCCGCGGTTGAGCACGAGGTCGGTGGCAGCCACGTCGCCGGCGCCCAGCGTGGGCAGTGCGCGCAGTTCCTCGTAGAGCGGCGCGAAATCCGGGCGGGTAGCGTCGAACAGCTGGTCGAAGCTGTCGATCACGAAGTACGTCTTCTGGAAGGTGTCGATGCGGTAGCGCGTGCGCATGATGCGGCGCACATCGAAGCCGATGCGGTTGGGGCTGGCCGAATCCAGGCTGTAGATCGACTCGCCCTGGCTCGACAGGATCCCCGCGCCGTAGATGCGCAGGCCTTCCGGCGTGCGGATCAGGCCGAACTCCACGGTGTACCAGTACAGCCGCGCCAGCATGTCGAGCGCGCCCAGCGAGGCGGCCTTGAGCCCGCCCTTGCCGTAGGCTTCCATGTAGTTGGCGAAGACCGGGTTGATCAGCAGCGGCACATGGCCGAACACGTCGTGGAAGCAGTCGGGCTCCTGCAGGTAGTCGAGCTGCTCGGGCTTGCGCATCCACCAGCTGGCGGGAAAGCGCCGGTTGGCCAGGTGCTCGAAGAACACGGCATCCGGCACCAGTCCGGGCACCGCCACCACCTGCCAGCCGGTGGCGCGCATCAGGGTCTCATTGAGCTGGTCGAAGCTGGGTACGCGGTCGCGCTCCATGCCCAGCGTGGACAGGCCCTGCAGGAATTCGTCGCAGACGCGGCCGCGCAGCATGGTGGCCTGGCGGTCGTACAGCTTGCGCCATACCGCGTGGTCGGTCTCGGTATAGCGCTCCAGCGGCTGTGCGATGGTGAAATCGTCGCGCAGCGCCTGGCCGGACAGCAGGCCGGCGTCGAACTGCTCTTTCAGCTTATCGGTCAGGGTGCCGGCAAAGCTGGTTTGGGCATTGCTTGCCTGGGTGGCGGTAGCCATGGCGTCCATGATGTCTTATCTCCTGCAGATTTACCGCACAGTTTAGCGAGGAGATGACGCAGATGGCCCGCAAAAACGGCTTACTTTCGTATAGTGATGCATTCATCGCGCAAGAATTTGGTATTTTATGCGTGAAATCTGCGCGGGTGCGTTGCTGCCGACAATCGGCGCGCCGCAGCCGGGCCGGGAGGGTTAGCATTCCTTCCGGCGTAGTGCACAACAAGAAGCGATTCTGACTCGACTAACGCGATCGAAGCGACCCAACCATGATCAACCTCGACCCATTCGACCTAGCGCTGCTGGCGGCGTTGCAGACCGACGGCCGTTCCACCCACCAGCAGCTCGCCGAGCGCATCCATCTTTCACCCAGCCAGATCGGGCGGCGCCTGGCGCGGCTGGAAGCCGACGGCGTCATCACCGGCTACCGCGTGGTGCTGTCGCCGCCGGCGCTCGGCCTCGGCGTGCTGGTCTTTACCAGCGTCAAGCTGGCCCACCATGGCGATACCATCGTCGAGCGCTTTCGCGAGGACATCCTGCTGCTGGAGGAGGTGCAGGAGTGCTACTCCGTGGCCGGCGAGGCCGACTACCTGTTGCGCATCATGGTGCCGGACCTGCCGACCCTGGCCGAATTCACCATGAAGAAGCTGATGCGCGTGCCAGGCGTGGAGAGTGTGCGGTCCAACATCGTGCTGACCGCGCTCAAGCGCGACGGACCGTTGCCGCTGTCGCATTTGAGATAGCCATCGGGCCCGCGCTTCCTGCGCGGACTTGCACTTGCCATCGGCGCATGTCACCCTCGCCGGGTGCCGTAAACGGGAGGGTCAGGATGACGCAGATCGTCGCTCGGATGGACAAGCGTGCGAATCGTGGTGAGTACTGGTGGGCTGGGTGGACCGCAGCGGCTTGCCTGCAGGTTGTGCTGGCGACGATGCCAGGTTCGGGCCAGGCCGCGCAGATTGCGCGCTTCTCGCCGGAGGGCGAGGTCTCGCGCGTGCGCCAGGTGGCGATCCGGTTCGACGAAGCGATGGTGCCGCTGGGCGACGCACAGGCAAGCCCGCCCGCGGTGGTGTCCTGCAGCGGCAGCGCAATCGCCGGACAGGCGCGCTGGGTCGACGCGAAGAACTGGGTGTTCGATTTTGCGCGCGACCTGCCGCCCGGCGTTAAATGCGCGGTGCGCATTGTCACGGGCCTGAAGAGCGAAGCAGGCAAGGCCTACGCCGGCAAGCCGGAGTACCGCTTCGAGACCGGCGGCCCGACCGTGGTGACGGCGCGGCCAAGTGGCGGCGAGATCGAGGAAGACCAGGTATTCGCGTTGCGCTTCAACGGGCCGGCCACCGCCGACTCGGTGCGCAGCGCCGCGTGGTGCCAGGCTCAGGGCCTGGGCGAGCGCATTCCGGTGCGGCTGCTGGGCGGCAAGGAGCGCGAGGCCGTGCTGGCCGCGCTGCACTGGAAGCTGAAAGCCGGCGAGGCCGACACCGTGCACCTGCTGGCCTGCCAGCAACGCCTGCCGTCCGGCGCGCGCATGCAACTTGTGCTGGGCGGCGGCATTGCCACGCCGTCGGGCCTGGCCACGCGCGACGAACGGCGCTTCGACTACACCGTGCGCGAGCCTTTCACCGCCAGCTTTACTTGCGAACGCGAACGCGCGCAGTCGCCTTGCACGCCGTTGCGCCCGATCTCGCTATCGTTCTCGGCACCGATCTCGCGCAAGGATGCCGAGCACATCCTGCTCAATACGCCGAAAGGTCCGCGGGCTCCGCAATTCGAGCCGGGCGCGGCGCGCGACGCGCCCGTCAGCAGTGTCACCTTCACCCCGCCCTTTGCCGAGAAGACCGAGTTCACGCTGTCGGTACCTGCCGGCCTGAAGGACGACAGCGGCCGCGTGCTGTCCAACGCCGACCTGTTCCCCCTCAAGGTAAGCACGGCCGCGATGCCGCCGCTGGCCAAGTTCCCGGCCGCGCCGTTCGGCGTGCTTGAGCGCTTTGGCGAGCTGCCCAAGGGCAAGTCGCCGGCCGACTTCCCGGCGCTGCTGCCGGTGACGCTGCGCAATGTCGAAGCCGACCTGCCCGCGCTGGGCGTGCGCGCACAGGCCGGCACCGTGCGCCGCCTCAAGGTGGACGACGACGGCGCCGTGCTGCGCTGGTACGGGCTGGTGCGCCGGCTGCACGAGAGCAGCTGGACCCGGGGCGAACTCGATGCCATTCTCTCGGGCCGGTCGCCGTCCGCCGTCAACAACCCGCGCAACGCGCCTTCCATCGAGACCCGTTCGATCTCGCTGCTCGATGGCGCGGCCGGCGCGCGCAAGCTTGCCATTCCGCAATTGTCGGAGCCGGGCGGCAAGGCGCCGCGCCCGTTCGAGGTGGTGGGCATTCCCTTGCCCGAAGCCGGCTTTCACGTGGTGGAAATCGCTTCGCCGATGCTGGGCGAGGCACTGCTCGGCAAACCGGCGCCGATGTACGTGCGCACCGCCGCGCTGGTGACTAACCTTGGCGTGCATTTCAAGCTCGCGCGCGGCCCCGGCAAGATGATCGCGCTGGCCTGGGTCACCACGCTCGACGACGGCAAGCCGGTGGCCAATGCCGCCGTGGCGCTGCGCGATTGCAGCGGCAAGCTGCTGGCATCGGGCCGCACCGATGCCGCCGGGCTGGCCAGTTTCAACGGCGTGGACGACGTGCGCGAACGCAGTTGCGACGACACCGGGCTGTCAGGCTATTTCGTCTCCGCGCGCATTGCCGCCGACCATCCGCAGGCGCGCGGCCAGGCCGACATGGCCTTCGTGATGTCCGGCTGGAACCAGGGCATCGAGAGCTGGCGTTTCAACGTGCCGACCGACACCAGCGTGGTGCCGGATGTGCGCGCCCATACGATCTTCGATCGCACCTTGCTGCGTGCTGGCGAAACGGTGTCGATGAAACACGTGATCCGCACCGAGACCGCGAATGGTTTCGCGCTGCCGCCGGCAGGCGATCCCTTGCCGGAGAAGATGGTCATCCGTCACGAAGGCAGCGGCCAGACCTACGAGCAGCCGGTGCAGTGGCGCACCACGGCCACCGGCGGGCGCAGTGCCGAGAACACCTTCGCGATTCCGCAGGCGGCCAGGCTGGGTATCTACTCGGTATCGTTCAGCGATGCGAAGGATCGCGTGCTGGACAGCGGCAGCTTCCGTGTCGAGGCCTTCCGCCTGCCGGTGCTGGCGGGGACGCTCAAGGCGGGCAGCGGCGGGGCGCTGGTGGCGCCGCCCGAGGTGCCGCTCAACCTGGAAGTGCACTACGTATCGGGCGGCGGCGCGGCGGGCCTGCCGGTACAGGTGTCGGCACTGCTGCGCGACAAGTACGTGCGCTTTGCCGACTACGACGGTTACGCCTTCGATGCGCCGCGCAAACCGCGCAAGGACAGCAGCGGCGACGAGGACGAGAGCGAGGACGGCGCCGCGCAGCGCGAAGAGGCGCAGAAGCTGGTTGCCGACAAGCTGCCGCTCAGGCTGGACAAGAATGGCAGCGGCGCGCTGAACCTGAAGAACATGCCCAGGCTGGATGCACCCAAGGACTTGGTGGTGGAGTCTGGCTTTGCCGACCCCAACGGCGAGATCCAGACGCTGCGGCAAACCGTGCCGCTGTGGCCGGCTGGCGTGGTGGCGGGGATCCGCACGGAGAGCTGGGTTTCGGTCAGGCAGAAACTTCTCGTACATGCCGTGGCGCTCGATCCGCAAGGGCGGCCGCAGGCCAATGTGCCGATCGCCCTGCGCGCGCAACTGCGCATCACCACGTCTGTGCGCAAGCGCGTGGTGGGCGGCTTCTATCGCTACGACAATCGCAACGAGAGCAAGGATCTCGGCAGCGTGTGCGAGGGCAGGACCGACGCGCAAGGCCGCATGCAATGCGAAGTCTCGTTGCCCGAGGCCGGCCAGGTGGAACTGATCGCGCAGGCCAGGGATAACGCGGGGCGCGTATCGCAGGCTGCCACCTCCGTGTGGGTGACGCGGCAGGGCGAACTGTGGTTCGGCGGCGAGAACAACGACCGCATCGACCTGCTGCCCGAGAAGAAGGCGTACGCGCCGGGCGAGACCGCCGTGTTCCAGGTGCGCATGCCGTTCCGCCACGCCACCGCGCTGGTGGCCGTGGAGCGCGAGGGCGTGCTGGAAACCAGCGTGGCGGAGCTCAACGGGCGCGATCCCACCGTGCGGGTCAAGATCAGGCCGGAGTGGGGGCCCAATGTGTATGTGTCGGTACTGGCGCTGCGCGGACGCTTGCGCGAGGTGCCCTGGTATTCCTTCTTCACCTGGGGCTGGCGCCAGCCGGGCGAGTGGTGGCAGGCGTTCCGCAGCGAGGGCCGCGAGTATGCCGCGCCCACTGCGCTGGTCGATCTGTCCAAGCCGGCGTTCCGTCTCGGGCTGGCGGAGATCCGCGTGGGCAACGAGGGCTACAGGCTCGATGTGAAGGTGACGCCGGACAAGACCAGTTATCCGGTGCGCGGCAAGGCGCAGGTGGCGGTGCAGGTGAAGCTGCCCGACGGCAAGCCCGCGGCCAACGGCGAAATCGCGCTGGCCGCGGTCGATGAAGCGCTGCTGGAGCTGATGCCGAACACAAGCTGGAACCTGCTCGACGCCATGCTGCGGCGGCGCAGCTACGGCGTGGAGACCGCTACCGCGCAGATGGAAATCATCGGCAGGCGCCACTACGGACGCAAGGCGGTGCCGGCCGGCGGCGGCGGCGGCAAGAGCCCCACGCGCGAACTGTTCGATACCTTGCTGCTGTGGAATCCACGCGTGCAGCTCGACGGCGAAGGGAGGGCCACGCTGACGGTGCCGCTTAACGATTCGCTCACGCGCTTCCGCATCGTCGCCGTGGCGGATCTGGGCGTGAGCCGCTTTGGCAGCGGCAGTGCCAGCATCGCCGCCACCCAGGATCTGCAACTGATCTCGGGCCTGCCGCCGCTGGTGCGCGAGGAGGATCGTTATCGCGCGATGTTCACCTTGCGCAACACGACACAGCGCGCGATGACGGTGCAAGCCGTGGCGCGGGTGAATCCGCCGGCGCAATCCGGACAAACGCAGGCGTTGCCGGCGCAGACCGTGGAGATTCCCGCCGGCGAATCGCGCGAGATCGGCTGGGACGTCAGCGCGCCGCTGTTGCTCGCGGGATCGCTGGTGCAGGAGGGCACGGTGCAGTGGGAGGTCGAAGCCACGGAGGCCGGCAAGACCACCGGCGCCAGCGATCGCGTGAAGCTCTCGCAGCAGCTGGTGCCTGCGGTGCCGCTTACCGTGCAGCAAGCCACGCTGGCGCAATTGGCGCCAAACCTCTCGGTGCCGGTGCGCGCACCGCAGGGCGCGCTCGCGGACGCCACGGGCCAGCCTCGCGGTGGCCTGCAGGTGAACCTGCAAGCTTCGTTGGCCGGCGGCATGCCTGGTGTGCGCGACTGGTTCCGCAACTATCCGTTCTCGTGCCTGGAGCAGCGCGCCTCGCGCGCGGTCGGGCTGGGCGATGCGGCGCAGTGGAACGCGCTGACCGCGCAGTTGCCCGGCTATCTCGACGACGACGGGCTGGCCGCGTATTTCCCGCTGCAAAACGAGGGGAATGCCGGGAGCGAAGTGCTGACCGCATACCTGCTGGCCGTGTCCGACGAAGCCGTGCGCGCGGGCCTGCCGCTGCGCCTGCCCGACGAGACGCGCGAGCGTATGGAGCGCGGGCTGGCCGCCTTCGTCGAGGGCCGCATCAAGCGCGAGCGCTGGGCGCCCACGCAGGACCTGGAAGTGCGCAAGCTGGCCGCGCTCGAAGCGCTGTCGCGCAACGGGCACGCGCAGGCACGCATGCTAGGGTCGATCCAGCTCCTGCCGGCGCAGTGGCCGACTTCGGCGCTGCTCGACTGGATCGCCGTGCTGTCGCGCGTGCAGGATATCCCGCAGCGCGACGAGCGGCTGGCGCAAGCGCAGCAGATCCTGCGCTCGCGGTTGACGGTGCAGGGCACGCGGCTGGCGTTTTCCACCGAGCGCGACGATAACTGGTGGTGGCTGATGAGCGGCGGCGATTTCAATGCGGCGCGCCTGCTGTCGCTGTCGCTCGACCTGCCCGGCTGGAAGGCGGAAAGCGCGCAACTCGCTACCGGCCTGCTCGGCCGCCAGATGCGCGGCGCCTGGGGCACCACCACGGCCAACGCGTGGGGCGCGCTGGCGATCACGCGCTTCGCGCAAGCCTTCGAGAAGACGCCGGTGGCGGGCGCGACGCGCGTGACGCTGGAGGGCGTGCCTGAGGCCGCACGCAGCTTCGACTGGGCGCGCGCTGCGAAGGTCGATGGCGTGGCCGGAGGCAGCGTCAGCCTGCCGTGGCCACACGCCGGTGTTGCCGCCAACCTGCGCGCCGACCAGGAAGGCGCGGGCAAGCCCTGGGCCACCGTGCGCGCGCTGGCGGCGGTACCGCTGGCCTCGCCGCTGTCGGCGGGCTACCGCATTACGCGCAGCGTGACGCCGGTGGAGCAGGCGGTGGCGGGCAAATGGTCGCGTGGCGACAGCTATCGGGTGAAGCTCCAGATCGACGCGCAGGCCGATATGACCTGGGTGGTGGTGAGCGATCCGGTGCCTGCCGGCGCCACCATCCTCGGCAGCGGCCTCGGGCGCGATTCGGAGATCGCCTCGCGCGGCGAGCGGCGCAAGGGGGCATGGCCCGCATTCACCGAGCGCACGCCGCAGGCCTTCCGCGAGTACTACGCCTACATGCCGCGCGGCAGCGCCACGGTGGAATACACGGTGCGGCTGAACAACGCCGGCGAGTTCGCGTTGCCGCCCACGCGGGTGGAGGCGATGTACGCGCCCGATGTGTTCGGCGCGCAACCCAATGCCAGACTGACCGTAGGAGCACGCCCTTGAGCTGGCTTGCGATGATGATGCCCGCGCGGGTGCGCGAATGGTGGCTGGCAGGCACGATGGCCGGGCTGGTCTACGGCGGCCTGCTGGTCACTGTGGCGATGGATTCGCCGCCCGGTGCGCCGTTGAATGGGCAGATTGCCTTCCAGCCGGTATGGAAGACGGCGATGGCGCTGCTGCTGGTGCGCGCGGCGCATTTCCACCCGCCGCGCCGCGAGCGGCGCTGGCTGATGGCGGCGCTGCTGTTCTCGGCGATCGGAGACTTCCTGCTGGCAATGCCGTGGCTGTCGTTCTCCTTTATCGGCGGGTTGGGGGCCTTCCTGATCGCGCACTTCGCTTACCTTGGCTTGTTCTTGCCGATGGCAGGCGACTGGCGGGCGCATCGCCTGCTCGCCTGCGGCATGGTGCTGGGCGCGGCCGGCGTCATGCTCGGGCGCTTCTGGCCCAACCTGGGCACGCTGGTGGTGCCGGTCTCGGTTTATGTGGTGGCGCTGGCGTCGATGGTTTGCGCCGCGCTGGTGGCGAAGCTGCCGACGGCGCTGGCGGCTATCGGCGCGGTGTTCTTCGCCGTGTCCGACGGTTTGCTCGGCAGCGCGCGTTTCCTGGTGCCGTTCGATACCTTCGCGCTTGGCATCTGGTGGACTTACGCGTTCGCGCAGGTGTTGCTGGTGGCCGGCGTGGTAGCCGGGCGAAACGAATGAATGCAAGCCGGTACGCCGTGCGCGCCGTCTTCCTCGCTGCCTGCATGGCGAGCGCGCAGGCCCATGCGCTACCCACCTTCGATAGCGTGCGCGCAAGCTGGCGCAGTGCAGACGTAGTAGTTCTGGACCGCCACGGCGAGCCTTTGTCGCGCGTGCGCGATGACTTCCGGGCGCGCCGCGGCGACTGGGTCGCGCTGGCGGAGGTTTCGCCGGCGGTGCGCACCGCCATCGTGCTGTCGGAGGACCGGCGCTTCTATGCGCATAGCGGTGTCGACTGGCAGGGTGTGGCCGCCGCCGCCTGGGCCAATCTGTGGAACACCCGCACGCGCGGCGCGTCCACCCTGACCATGCAGCTCGCGGGCCTGCTTGACGAAGACCTGCGGCGCGCCGAGGGCGGGCGCAGCGTGAGCCAGAAGATGGCGCAGGCCGTGCGCGCCGCGGCGCTGGAGCGCAGCTGGAGCAAGGACCAGATACTCGAGGCCTATCTCAACCTGGTGCCGTTCCGCGGCGAGCTGGTGGGATTGTCCGCGCTGTCGCAGGCGCTGTTCGGCAAATATCCCAGCGGGCTCGACGCACGCGAGGCGGCGCTCGCGGTGGCGCTGGTGCGCGCGCCCAATGCACGCGCGCCACAGGTGGCGCAGCGCGCCTGCGGCATCCTGCGCGAACAGCAGTTGCCCAAGGCATGCGACGGGCTGGACGGCTTTGCGCAACTGGCGTTGCTGCGCAGTGGCGGCGGTGCGGGCAGCGCATCTGCATCCTCCGCACAGGCGTCGGCCCTGGCGCCGGATCTCGCACCGCATCTGGCGCGCCTGCTGGTCGCGCAAGCGCGTGCTGCGGGCACCGTACCGCCCACCATCACATCCACCCTCGATGCCGGCTTGCAGCGCGTCGCTTCGCGCAGCCTGGACCGTCATCTGCGCGAACTAGCCGGACGCAACGTGGAAGATGGCGCGGTGGTGGTGATCGACAATGCCAGCGGCGATGTGCTCGCCTACGTCGGTTCGTCAGGCGCCCTGTCCGCGGCCGCGCAGGTCGACCACGCGGCGGCGCCGCGCCAGGCCGGCTCCACACTCAAGCCTTTTCTGTACGAGCAGGCGCTTGAGGCGCGGCGGCTGACCACGGCATCCCTGCTCGACGACCGGCCGGTCAACCTGCCCACCGGCGGGGGCGGCGGGCTCTATGTGCCGCAGAACTATGACCGCCAGTATGCGGGGTGGGTCAGCATGCGCGCGGCGCTGGCTTCCTCGCTCAACGTCCCCGCGGTGCGCACGCTGGTGATGGTGACGCCGCATCGGTTCCACCAGCGCCTGACGGCACTCGGGCTGCCGCTGGCGCAGGCCGGCGACTACTATGGCTACAGCCTGGCGCTGGGCAGCGCCGACGTACCACTGGCCGCGCTCACCAACGCGTATCGCGCATTCGCCAACGGCGGGCGCTACGCACCCGCGCGATGGCGCACCGATGCGGCGCCCGGGGCGGCGCGCGCCGTGATGTCGCCGGCTGCCAGCTACCTGGTGGCGGACGTGCTGTCGGACCGCCACGCGCGTGCGCGCACGTTCGGTCTCGACAGCCCGCTCACCACGCGCTTCTGGACCGCGGTCAAGACGGGTACGTCGAAGGACATGCGCGACAACTGGTGCGTGGGCTGGTCGCAGCGCTACACCGTGGGGGTGTGGGTGGGCAACGCCAGCGGCGCGAGCATGCACGAGGTGTCGGGGGTGTCCGGCGCGGCGCCGGTGTGGCACGAAATCATGGAGGCACTGCACCGCTCGGTGCCGAGCGTGGCGCCGGCCATGCCCGCGGGCGTGGAGCGCGTACCGCTGCGCTTTGCCGATGATCTCGAACCCGCGCGCGAGGAAGTCTTCCTGACCGGTACGGCATTGCGCATGGTCAACCTGGCCAGCGCGGATAGCGCGCGCGGCGCCCGTACGGACAAGCAGGGCAGCGGTCAGGATCGCGTGGCCGCCATCGCCATTGCAAGTCCCGCCGACGGCACCGTGTTCGCGCTTGATCCCGATATCCCGCCGACGGCGCAGCGTGTATGGTTCCACGCCGAAGGCGTCAGCGGGCGGACCGCGCAACGCGTCAGCTGGCGCATGGACGGCAAGCCGCTGGGACGCGGCGGGCAACTGGCCTGGCTGCCATGGCCGGGCCGGCACCAGGTGGAACTGCTGGATGCCGCCGGCAAGGTGGTGGACCGGATCGGCATCGAGGTGCGCGGCGCGGTGGCGAAGGTGCCGCTGACTATGCCGGCTCCGGCGCGGATCCGGAGCGATGCGGCAAGCGCGAATGACTCAGGAAGCCGAACACCAGCGCCGCCGACACCACGGTGATTGCCGCGAGGATATACAGCTGCAGGTGGAATGCGTCGCCGTAGGCTTGCACCAGCGCATGCTGGCCGGCTTGCGGCAGCAGGGACATGGCGCGCGGCAGGTCGCCCATGGCGAGCCGGTGGGCGGCTTCCGGCAGTGCTGTGGCGGGCCCGGCGATGTGCAGGCCATGCAGCCTGGACTCGGCGAGTCCCGTGAGCACGGCGCCGACGATGGCCAGCGCAATGCCTTCCCCGGCGACCCGCGTCGTGCTGAAGATGCCTGTGGCCATGCCGGCGCGTTCCCTGGGCACCACGCTCACGGCCAGGCCATCCATCAAACCCCAGGGCAGGCTGATGCCGAGGCCAATGGTCAGCATGGGCAGCGCCAGCGCCGCGCCTGGCTGGCCGGGCGCGCATTGCGCCAGCCACAGCAAGCCGCCGGCGCAGACCAGCAAGCCCAGGCCTGAGATGAATCCCGCCGTGAGCCAGCGCGTCAGCTGGCCGGCCAGCAGCGGCACTACCAGCATGGGGGCGGAGAGGGCAATCATCATGCGCCCTGCTTCCATCGCGCTGTAGCCCTCGATGCCGATCAGGCGGATGGGGAGCAGCACTTGCAGCACCACATAGGAATACGCTGGCGCGGCGGCGAGGAATTGCACGCCGACAAAGCGCGGATAGCGAAACAGCGACAGGTCCAGCATGGGTGTGCGCACGCTCCGTTCGATGACGATGAACGCCGCCAGCAGTACCACCGCGCCCGTCAGCTGGATGATCACCGGCGGGCTGCTCCAGCCGTTCTCCGGTGCGCTCAATACGGCATAGGTGAACAACGCCAGCGCGCCCGTGAAGGTGGCCGCACCCGGCCAGTCGAGCCCGGCGGCGGCGGGGTCGCGCGACTCGCGCATGCAGCGGGCGCCCGACACCAGCGCGCATGCGGCGATCGCGGTTGCGCTGAGAAACACTGAGCGCCAGCCGTGGTGCTGGATCAGGAATCCGGCTAGTACAGGGCCGAACGCCAGTCCGACGCCGAAGGTGGTGCCCAGCAAGCTGAAGGCGCGGGTAGCGGCCTCGCCCTCGAACTCTTGCGCCAGCGCTGCCATGCCGCCGGACAATGCCGCGGCGCCCGCTACCCCCTGCGCTGCGCGCAGGAAGGCGAGCCAGACGGTGTCGGGTGCCGCGCTCAGGGCCAGGGAGGTGAGTCCGGAGCCGGCGATGCCTGCGATGAAGACGCGCTTGCGTCCAAAGCGGTCCGCCAGTGCGCCGGCGGCCATCAGGCAACTCCCGAAACTCAGCATAAAGGCGTTGGTGACCCAGCTCAGCGCGATGGGGCTGCCGCCAAGGTCATCGGATATCGCCGGCAACGCCACGGCGGGCCCGGTGAAGCTCAGCGGCATGGCCAGTGCCGCAAGGCAGACGGCGCTCAGGATCAACAGTTTTTGCGCGGTCTTGCGCACGGTGGGCTGTGCAGGTGTGTTCATCGGGAGTCCGTGTCGGGAGGCGAGGGGGAGCGGGCACGTTCGATAGCCGACTGCGCCACTCCGCGAAAGTGCACTGATGATAGGATCGCTTTAATGTTGCTTAAAGCACTGTGATTTCCGCTAATCACGGACAAAAATTCTCTAATGGCCCGGTATGGATAGTCTCAGCGGTTTGTATGCCTTCGTGCGCGCAGCGGAGTCGCGCAGTTTCGTCGCCGCAGGGCGGCTGCTCGGCGTATCGTCATCCGCCATCGGCAAGAGCGTGATGCGGCTCGAATCCCGGGTCGGCATTCGCCTGTTTCACCGCAGCACGCGCCAGATCAGGCTGACGGAGGAGGGCGAGCTCTTCTTCGAGCGCTGCCGGCGCATCCTCGGCGAAATCGATGAAGCCGAACTCGAGTTGACGCGGCTGAAGGAGGCGCCGCGCGGCCGGTTGCGCATCAGCGTCCCGGCGATCGGCTATCGCCTGCTGCTGCCGGACCTGGCCGCGTTCTGCGCGGCTTATCCGGAGATCGAGTTCGACCTGGACTTCAGCGACCGCATGGTCAATGTGGTCGAAGAGGGCTTCGACATGGTGATCCGCAGCGGCGAACTGTCGGATTCCCAACTGATGGCCAGACGCCTGCGCCCATTCCGCTTTGTGGTTTGTGCTTCGCCCGGATATTTTGCGAGGCGTGGCATGCCGCGGCTGCCGAAGGACCTGGAGCAGCACGCATGCCTGCGCTACCGGTTTCCCTCCAGCGGGAAACTCCAGGACTGGGTGCTGGTGCAGGATGCCGGTGCTGAGGAATTACGGTTGCCGGCCGCCTTCGCGTTGAACAATATCGAAGCCGTACTGGCCGCCGCGATCGACGGCCTGGGCATTTGCTATGTGCCGGATTTTGTCGCGCAAGACGCGCTGCGCGACAAGCGCCTGGAAACCACGCTGGACGAGTACAACGTGGTCCAGGGTACGTTCTGGATGCTGTGGCCATCGAGCCGGCACATGCTGCCGAAGCTTCGGGTGCTGGTCGACTTCCTGTCCTGGCGGGAGGGTCAGGCTTGATCGTGAAGTTGCGCCTGGCTGGGGCCCGCCATGTTCCGTGGGGGGGCCCTCGGCTCTGGCTGCATGGGCATGAGCAAGTTGACGGTGCCCATGATGACGGAATTTATATTCGCAGTATCAATCACGCGGCATCTAGTTTAATCATTGCTATTAATACGGGTGATATACGTAGCCCGCATCGCAGTAGCGGGTACGCGTTACCCAGGTGGCGAGTTCGCCGATAATCCAGCATCGCGAACCGCCTTCGGAGTTTTCCGCCATGTCCCTTGTCCTGCTCGACGCCGCCCAGACCGCGGCCCGCCTGCCGTACCCCGCGCTGGCCCGCGCCATTGCCGGCATGCTGGCCGAACTGCGCGCCGGCACGGCCATGGCGCCGCCACGCATTGCCTTGCCGGTGGGCGATGCGGCCGGTGGTGAAGGCACGCTGCTGGTGATGCCGGCGCGTAACCGAGAACTGGTGATGACCAAGAACATCACCGTGCATCCCGGCAATCCGCGGCGCGGCCTGCCCAATATCCTTGGTGAAGTGGTGGTGGCCGACGCCCATACCGGGCGGCGGCTGGCGCTGCTGGACGGTCCCACCGTGACCGGCCGGCGTACCGCCGCCGTGTCGCTGCTGGCGGCGCAGACCTTCGCCCCGGAGCCCGGCGGCGAACTGTTGATCATTGGTGCCGGCGTGCAGGCCCAGACGCATCTGGAAGCCTTTGTGGCCGGGCTGGCGCCGCGTCGCGTGTGGTTGCATTCGCGCACGGCCGCCAAGGCCGAAGCCCTCGCCGCGCACGCGCGCACGCTCGGTGTCGAGGCGCAGACGGTGGCGGACGTGAGCGCCGTGCTGCCGCGCGTGTCGATGGTGGTGACCGTGACGTCCAGCCTGACCCCGGTGCTGCCGGACCTGGATAGCGGATTGTGGCGCGACGCGCATTTCATTGCCGCGGTCGGCGCTTTCCGCCCGGAGATGTGCGAGCTGCCACCGGCTTTGTGCCAGGCGGCTTCGGCGCATGGCCGGCTGCTGGCCGACACATTGTTCGGCATCGAGGAGGAGGCGGGCGACCTGCTGCAGGCGGGCATCGACTGGGCCACCGTGCAGCCCTTCGAGCAAGCCATTCTCGCCGCCGATGCACTGCGCGCGCGCAAGGGCAGCCCGCTGGTATTCAAAAGTGTCGGCTATGCCTTGTGGGACCTGGCCGCCTGTGTGCTGGCCAGCGCCGGACCCGAGGCGGGCAACCCGGCGGCCTGACACCTTCATACTGTGCTTCGGGAGCCTCGCCGGCCGGTGGACTACGGGAATTCCCTTGTCCAAAGTAGGCCTATACCGCGCAGTAGGATTTTCGGCCGGCGGGCGTCGCATATTCGGTACAGTTTTGAACGCGATTTCGCCGTGATTTGTCGCTTTTATAATGGTTAACCCGCGCTTTAGGGTGAGCCTTCTACAAATGTGTTAAGCGCTTGAAACAGACGGGTCATACCAAGCAGGATAATGCGTGCCTCGGGTAGAGAATTAACTAGGAGTAAGAGGCATGTCCCATAAAAAGATCCTGCTGGCCAGCGTAGCCATGCTAATCGCCGGTGCCGCGCAAGCGCAAAGCGCCGGCAGCAACATCGTCAGCCTGGGCTGGTTCCGCGTGATGCCGACCAGTTCCGCCGACCCGCTGGTGGTCGATAGCATCAACGGTGCTCCCGTTGGCCTGACCGAGACAGGTACCAGTGCCAAGATCAAGTCCACGGATACGCTTGGCATCGCGTTTACCCACTACTTTACGGACAATATCTCGGGTGAATTCGTGGCCGGCATCCCGCCGAAACACGATGTGCAGGGCTCGGGGTCGTTTTCCAAGTACGGCACGCTGGGCAATGTGAAGCAATGGAGCCCGGCGCTGCTGGTGAAGTACCACTTCCTGGAAGCGAAGTCCAAGTTCCGCCCCTATGTGGGCATCGGCGTGAACTACACGTGGTTCACCGATGAGACCATCAGTAACCAGACGTTTGTGAAGTCCGAGTTCGGCCCGAAAGCCACGATGTCGGCCAGCGCCAAGAGCTCGTGGAACCCGGTCTTCAATATCGGCGCCAACTATGCCGTGACCGACAACTGGTTTGTCGGCCTGTCGGTTTCCTACCTGCCGCTGTCCAGCACCGCTACGCTGACTACGCAGAACGCCGGTCCGGCGGGCAATGCCACCGTGGTGTCGCACACCAAGATCAAGATCGATCCGGTAGTGACCTTCCTGAACGTCGGCTACCGCTTCTAAGCTGCCGTATCGCCAGAAAGCAAACGGGCGCCTCTCGCGAGGC
>NZ_JFJV02000135.1:97419-104216 GCF_000611145.1 Cupriavidus sp. SK-3
GCGGGCCATGCCCGCGGTGCCAGCCTATGCGCTGGCTTTGACGGGATAGCCGGCCGCTTCGATCGCCTCGCGCAGCGCCTGGCTGCTTGCCGTGGCTTCGACCATAACCGCTTGCGCGGGAATGTCGGCCGACACCTTCGCGGCCGGATCGAGCGCCTGCACGGCGCGGGTGATGGCGCCCACGCAGTGGCCGCACGACATGCCTTCAACCTGGAACTGGATCATCTGGAATCTCCTGTAGGAAAGAACCGGAAAGGACTCAATGAAAGCGTCCGGCGGCCTCAGAAAGAAGCGTACCCACCGCTGCGCTGACCGGGCCGGACTGCATCTACCCCTGAAGTTTGCACCTTCCCACGGTGGGAAGCGCAAGGCCTTTTCGAAGCAAGGTCCGCTTGCGCGGGTGATTGAAGAGTGGCTTGCCTTCGCCCTTGACCTTCCCAGCATGGTAAGGTCCATCATCTGTTGGTCATCATTGAGGATAGCTTTCCTTCAGGCCATGCCCGCCAATTCCCAAGTTCTTCCCGTACCCGGCGCAGCAGCGAACGCGCCGGCTTCCGAATGGCGCCTGCCGATCGGCGGCATGACGTGCGCCTCCTGCGTGCGGCGTGTCGAAACCGCGCTGGGCAAAGTGCCTGGCGTGCGGCAGGTCGCCGTTAACCTCGCCACCGAAGAGGCCACGCTGCAAGCCGATAGCGCGGCGGTGCTGCCCGCCGCCGCCGAGGCGGTGAAGGCTGCCGGCTACGAGGTACCGCACCAGGCCATTGCCCTGTCCATCAGCGACATGACGTGCGCGTCCTGCGTGGCCCGCGTCGAGCGTGCCTTGAAAGCGGTGCCGGGCGTGGTGGATGCGCAGGTCAACCTGGCCACGGAGCAGGCCGAGGTCACGGTGCTGCGAGGTGCCGTGGATGCCGATGCGCTGGCCGCGGCGGTCGCGCGCGCCGGCTATGGCGCCGTGCCGGTGGGCGGCGAATTGCCCGCGGGCGCGGCGGGCGAGGGCTTCTGGTCCGGGCCGTGGCCGGTGGCGATCTCGGCGGCGCTGTCGCTGCCGCTGGTGGCGCCGATGGTGGCGCAATGGTTCGGCGTGCACTGGATGCTGCCGGCCTGGGTGCAATGGTTGCTGGCCACGCCCGTGCAGTTCGTGTTCGGCTGGCGTTTCTACAAGGCGGGCTGGAAGGCGGTGCGCGCGGGCGCCGGCAATATGGACCTGCTGGTCGCGCTCGGCACTTCGGCGGCCTATGGCTTGTCCCTGTGGCTGATGTGGCGCGGCGCAGACGGCATGCCTCACCTCTACTTCGAGAGCGCGGCGGTGGTCATCACGCTGGTGCGGCTGGGCAAGTGGCTGGAGACGCGCGCCAAGCGCCAGACCGCCGACGCCATCCGCGCGCTGGCCGCGCTGCGCCCCGATAGCGCGATCGTGCGTCGCGATGGCGGCGAAGTCACGTTGCCACTGGGCTTGGTACGGGTGGGCGACGAGATCGTGGTACTGCCGGGCGCACGCGTGCCCGTCGACGCCCAAGTGATCGAGGGCAGCAGTCATGCCGACGAATCGATGCTGACCGGCGAGAGCCTGCCGGTGCCCAAGGAGCCTGGCACGCTGCTGACCGGCGGTGCCATCAATTACGAGGGCCGTCTGGTTGCGCGCACCGTGGCGGTGGGCGCTGAAACGGTGCTGGCCCGCATTATCCGCATGGTCGAGCACGCGCAGGCGGCCAAGGCGCCGATCCAGCGCATGGTCGACCGCGTCAGCTCGGTGTTCGTGCCGGTAGTGCTGGGTATCGCCATGGTCACGCTGCTGGGCTGGGGCGTGCTCGGCGGCAACTGGGAAGCGGCCTTGCTCAACGCGGTGGCGGTGCTGGTGATCGCCTGCCCGTGCGCGCTCGGCCTGGCGACGCCGACCGCGATCATGGCGGGCACCGGCGCGGGCGCGCGCGCCGGCATCCTGATCAAGGACGCCGAGGCGCTGGAAGTGGCGCACCGGGTCAAGGTGGTGGCTTTCGACAAGACCGGCACGCTCACGGTGGGCAAGCCGGAAGTGGTGGCGCTGGCGGTGCCCGAAGGCGCCGGCGCGGACGAAGCGCAACGCTTGCTGGCACGCCTGGCCGCGCTGCAGTCCGGCAGTGAGCATCCGCTCGCGCATGCCGTGCTGGCGGCGGCCCGTGCGCGCGGCATCGCGGCGCCGACGGCTACCGATGTGCGCGCGCTGCCGGGCATGGGCCTGGCCGGCAAGGTGGACGGCGTGGCGCTGCAGCTCGGCAGCGAGCGCCTGCGTGCTTCGCTGGGCGCAGCGCCGGGTACGCTCGGTGCACAGGCGCAAGCCCTGCAGGACCAGGGGCGCACGGTGTCCTGGCTGATCGAGACGGGCGCGCAGGATGCGTCGCCTGCGCAAGGACTGCCGCGCGTGCTGGGCCTGGTCGCTTTTGGCGACGCCATCAAGCCCGGCGCGCGCCGCGCGATCGACCGGCTGCGTGCCGCTGGTGTGCGTACCGTGATGCTGTCCGGCGACAACAGGGGGGCCGCGGCACGTGTGGCCGAGACGCTCGGGCTGGACGAGGTGCAGGCGGAAGTGCTGCCGGCCGACAAGGCGGAGCGCGTCATCAGACTCAAGGCGGGTGGCACCGTGGTGGCGATGGTGGGTGACGGCATCAACGATGCGCCGGCTCTGGCCGCCGCCGATGTCGGGATTGCCATGTCCACCGGCACCGACGTGGCCATGCATGCCGCCGGCATCACGCTGATGCGCGGGGATCCGGCGCTGGTGGCCGATGCGCTGGCGATCTCGCACCGCACTGTGCGCAAGATTCGCGAGAACCTGTTTTGGGCCTTCTTCTACAATGTGATCGGTATCCCCCTGGCGGCAGCCGGCTTGCTGAACCCGGTGGTGGCCGGCGCGGCCATGGCATTCTCCAGCGTGAGCGTGGTCGGCAATGCACTGCTGTTGCGGCGCTGGAAGCCGGCGGGAGACAGAGCATGAATATCGGTGAAGCGGCACAAGCTTCCGGCGTCTCCGCCAAGATGATCCGGCACTATGAAGCCATCGGCTTGCTGGCGCCGCCGCCGCGCAGCGAGGGCGGCTACCGGCGCTACGACGAGCGCGCGGTGCACACCTTGCGCTTCGTGCGGCGTGCCCGTAATCTCGGGTTCTCGCTGGACGAGATACGCGGCCTGCTGTCGTTGTGGCATGACCGCGCGCGGGCCAGCGCCGATGTCAAGGCGCTTACCTTGCGTCACGTGGCGGAGCTGGAGCAGCGCATCGCCGAGCTGGCCGCCATGCGCGACACGCTGCGCCAGCTGGCCGAGGCCTGCAGCGGCGACGCGCGGCCCGATTGCCCGATCCTGGCGGATATGGCGCGGGCCGGGCTGGACGAGGCTGGCGGTGCGGCAATGCCTGATTGCCATCGCCATGCCCATGAAGGGGACGCCACGGCGGCCACCTAGCCGCGCGGCGCCGGCCAGTGGAACCGTAGCGCCGTACCAGCACCACCATAGCGGAACAGATATGGAGACCAATCGCATGGATCGACCGAGTACCGCTGCTCCCGCCGGGGCTCCCGCGAGCATTGCTGGCGGTGGTGCCAGCGAGGCCGGTGGCGCTGGTTCCGATGCCGCGGCTCCGGCGCGGCCTGTCGTTCCCTCTGAAAGCCGCCAGCGCATGCGTGACGGCACGGAGCTGCTGCTGCGTACCTGGCAGCCCGATCCCGACTCCTTTCCCGAGGCCACTGGCTCGCTCTTGCTGGTTCATGGCCTGGCCGAGCATTGCGGCCGCTACCAGCACGTGGCCGAGCTGTTGTGCAGCCTGGGCCTGCGCGTGCGCGCCTACGACCAGCGCGGCCATGGCGCCAGCGGCGGTCCGCGCATGGTGGCCGGGCACCCGGACGTGTTTGTCGAAGACCTCACCGAAATCCACGATGCGGCCGTGAGCCAGTGGAAGGAACTGCCATTTCTGCTGGGCCATAGCATGGGCGGTCTGGTGGCGGCGCGTTTCGCCACGGCACGGGTGCGGCCCGTGCGCGCGCTGGTGCTGTCGTCGCCGGCGCTGGCATTGAAACTCTCCGCACCGATGCTGACGCTGCACCACATATTGCTGGCGCTGGCGCCGCGCCTGCGCGTGCCGAACCCGATCGACGCGCGCTACCTCTCGCACGATGCGGCGGTGGTGGCGCGGTATCGCGCCGATCCGCTGGTGCAGGGCTCCATCAGCGCCAGCGTGCTCGAGACGTTCCTGCGTGGCATGGCGCAGGCGCAGGCCGATGCGATTTTGCTGGAAGCGCCGACGCTGATGCTCGTCGCGGGCGACGATCGCATCGTCGACCCGGCCGGTAGCCGCCGCTTCTGCGATAGTGCGCCGCGGGACCTGTGCGAAGCGCGCTGGTTCGATGGCGCTTACCACGAGATTTTCAACGAGGCCCAGCCGTTGCGCGGCGAGGTTTTTGCCGCGCTCGCCGATTGGCTGCGCAAGCATTTGCAGCCACAGGCTGCGTGAGCGCATGATGCGTTGCCGGCCGCGGCTTCCTGAACCATTGCACGCGGCCATGGCCCAAGTTGCGCAGCCCGTGCAGGGCAGCATGGTTTCGCAAGCCCGGCGGAGCGTTCCCGTGCGGGCCCATCTTCAACCCTTTCAAACGCGGCGCAAGGCCTGACAAGAAAAAGCATGGAGACTTACGACTACATCATCGTCGGCGCCGGTTCGGCCGGCTGCGTGCTGGCCAACCGCCTGACCGTGGACCCCGAGGTGAGCGTGTTGCTGCTTGAAGCCGGCGGGCGCGACGACTATCACTGGATCCATATTCCGGTGGGCTACCTGTATTGCATCGGCAACCCGCGCACCGACTGGATGTACCGCACCGCCGCGGAGGCTGGCCTGAACGGCCGCACGCTGGGCTATCCGCGCGGGCGCGTGCTGGGCGGCTCGTCGTCGATCAACGGCATGATCTATATGCGCGGGCAGCGCGAGGACTATGACGACTGGGCACGCCTGACGGGCGACGACGGCTGGCGCTGGGACAATGTGCTGCCGCTGTTCAAGCGCAGCGAGGACCATCATCGCGGCGGCGACGAATTCCACGGCGCCGGCGGCGAATGGCGGGTGGAAGGGCAGCGTCTGCGCTGGGATATCCTTGAACGCTTCATTGAGGCAGCCGAGCAGGCAGGCATCCCGCGCACGGACGATTTCAATCGCGGCGACAACTTCGGCGTGGGCTACTTCGAGGTCAACCAGCGCCGCGGCATTCGCTGGAATACCGCCAAGGCCTTCCTGCGCCGCGCGGCCGAACGGCCCAACCTGACCATCGTCACCGGCGCGCAGGTCAGCGCCCTGACGTTCGATGGACGGCGTTGCAGCGGCGTGGCCTATCTCGGCGGCGGCACGCCGTTCACGGTGGCGGCGCGCGAGGAGGTGATCCTGGCGGCGGGCGCGGTCAATACGCCGCAACTGCTGGAGCTGTCCGGCATCGGCCAGCCCGAGCGGCTGCGGGCGCTGGGCATCTCCGTGCGCCATGCGCTGCCCGGCGTGGGCGAGAACCTGCAGGATCACCTGCAACTGCGCAGCGTGGTGAAGGTGGAAGGCGTGCGCACGCTCAATACCCGCGCGGGCAGCTGGTGGGGCAAGCTCGGCATCGGCCTGCAGTACGCGGTCAACCAGAGTGGCCCGATGAGCATGGCGCCGTCGCAACTGGGCGCGTTCGCGCGCTCGGATGCTTCGTACGCGCGGCCCAATCTCGAGTACCACGTCCAGCCGCTATCGCTCGACAAGTTCGGCGATCCGCTCCATCGCTTCAATGCCTTCACCGCCAGCGTGTGCAACCTGCGCCCGACCTCGCGCGGCAGCGTGCATATCGCCGATCCGGACTTCCGCCATGCGCCGGTGATCGCGCCCAATTACCTGTCCACCGATGCGGACCGCAAGGTCGCGGCGGATTCGCTGCGGTTGACGCGGCGCATCGTGGCATCGCCGGCGCTGGCACCCTACAAGCCGCTGGAATGGCTGCCCGGCGCGGCCCTGCAGACCGACGAGCAGCTCGCCCAGGCGGCGAGCGAAATCGGCACCACTATCTTCCATCCGGTGGGCACCTGCCGCATGGGGCGTTCCGACGATCCGCAGGCGGTGGTGGACCAGCGCCTGCGCGTGATCGGCATCGATGGTCTGCGCGTGGTGGATGCATCGGTGATGCCGCTGATCACCTCGGGCAATACCAACTCGCCCACCATCATGATCGCGGAGCGCGCCAGCGACATGATCCGCGAAGACCGGCGCCTGCGCGCGAGCGGCGTGGCCGGCAAGGTGGCGGGGGATGCTGATTCCCCGGCGGAAGCCTCGCTCGCCGTCAAGGCGGGAGCCGCAACCCAGGCCTGAATGCGCCGGCATCGCAAATCTGACGCGAACCTGACACCAACCTGACATCTGGTTCATGTTTCATAATTAGTGCAAACCCGGATGTTTTGCGACGCAGCAGACGCACACAATAGACGCCGCGATGCCGTGCAGTACCGCTCACATTGGCGCGCCCTCCGCAGGGCGCGTCGCGCGTTCAGGGCGGGCGGGGCACGGCGGGTAGAAAAAGACAAGCGGCGCCAACGCCGCAGCAGCCACGGGGAGCGCAACTGGATTGGCGCGACCCGTGCCGTGGTGGTGCGACGGGTACCACAGTTCTGACCATTTGGCGGTGCCGACCAGAAGCCGGGGCCGCAGCAAGAGGGCGGGCAGGAGACCATGAATCAGCAAGACACGATCCTGGAAACGCGGAACCTCACCAAGGAGTTCAAGGGGTTTACCGCGGTGAGCGACGTCAACCTGCGGGTGA
>NZ_JFJV02000136.1:0-2351 GCF_000611145.1 Cupriavidus sp. SK-3
TTTTGAAGTTGAAGTTGAAGTTGAAGTTGAATCTAAAGGAGAAAGAGAAAGAGAAGGAGAAATCAAAACCACCACCAACCCTCAAACCAACGAAGGCGCCCCCGCCGGCAAGAACCTCCCCCGCCCCGGAACCGGCTCCAGATACCTCCCATCCTCCACCAGCAACTCCCCCCGCGAGAAACAATGCACCGGCCACCCGGTCACCTCGATCCCCTCATAAGGCGTGTAATCCACCGCATGATGCAGATCGCTATTAGCAATCCGCACCTTCCGCGAAGGATCCCACAACGCAATATCGGCATCTGCGCCAACAGCGATGGTTCCCTTGCGCGGATACAAGCCATACAGCCGCGCCGGCCGGTACGAAGTCAGCTCGACAAACTGATGCAGCGAAAGCCTGCCCTTCGCAATCCCATCGAACAACAACGGCAACCGCGTCTCGATCCCCGGCACGCCATTGGGAATGTGGTCAAACGGCTGCGCCGTGCCACCCAGCTTCTTCCCTTCCGGATCGTCATAGTTGAACGGCGCATGATCCGAAGAAAACACACTGAACACACCATTGGTGAGCGCACGCCACACCGCAGCCTGATTCTCCGGATCCCGCGGCGGCGGGCTGCAGACGCACTTCGCGCCTTCATACCCATCGTCGCCGGGCAATCCCATATCCTCGGCGGTGAGATACAAATACTGCGGACAAGTCTCAGCCAGAATCGGCAACCCCCTGCCCTGTGCCCACCGAATCTGCTCGATCGCTTCCTTGCCCGACACATGCACGATCAGGATCGGCACATCGACCAGCTCCGCAAAGGTAATCGCGCGATGCGTGGCTTCACGTTCCACCAGAGCCGGACGCGCCATGCCATGGAAACGCGGTGAAATCCGTCCTTCCCCAACCAGCTTCTCGGTCAGCCACGAGATGCAATCCGCATTCTCCGCATGCACCATCACCAGCGCATCGTTGCGCTTGGCCACATCGAGCACGTCCAGCATCTCGCGATCCGACAGCTTCAGATCGTCGTAGGTCATATAGACCTTGAACGAGGTATAGCCCTTGCGGATCAACTCGGGCAATTCATGCTGCAACACTTCCGGCGTGGGATCCGCCACGATCAGGTGGAACCCGTAATCCGCCACCGCGCGGCCCTCCGCGCGGCGATGGTAGTCCGCCACCGCAGCCTTGAGCGAGCCGCCCTTCTCCTGCGCCGCAAACGGAATCACCGTGGTCGTGCCACCGCAAACCGCGGCGCGCGTGCCGGTGAAGAAGTCGTCCGCCATGCGCATGCCGTCCGGCATCGGCTGGTCGAGGTGGACGTGGCCGTCCACACCGCCGGGCAGCGCCAGCAGGCCGGTGGCATCCATTTCGCGCGAGCCGCGCGGCAGGTCATTGCCCAACATGGCGATGCGGCCATCGCGCACGCCGATGTCGCAGGTGAAGCGGTCGGAGGCGGTGACCACTTCGGCGTTGCGGATGACGAGATCGAGTTCGGTGTTCATGCGCCCTGCTCCTTCATTCCACTTCGGCAAACAAGCGGCCCCAGCCGCGCAGCTCGCGCGTATCCACGCCAGCCAGCCGCAGCGATTTCCACACCACGGTGGAGATCGTGTCGTAGACGGGGATGCCTGTCTCGGCTTCCAGTTCCTCCACCAGGTGCGCCGCGCGCAGGTTGGTGCAGAAGGTCGTGATGGCTGCCGGCTTGTGCTGCGCCACTTCGCGCACCATGCGGCGGATGGTGTCTTCTTCCACTTCGGCGAAGCTGTAGTTCACATGCAGGTCGAGGTGGCGCTCCGCCGCGCAGGCAAAGCCGTTGCGCTTGTAGTTCTGCACGATGCGTTGCTGCACATCGTCGAGATAGGGCGTGACCAGGCCGAAGTCGCGCGCGCCGGTTTTTTCCAGGATTTCGTTCAGCGCCAGCACCGAGGTGGTGGCTGGAATGCCGGTGGCCTCGGTGATCTGGCGGCACAGCGCCTGGTCTTTCTCGAAGCCGAGCCAGCCGGACGAGGTGCCGTTCCACGCGATCACATCCACGCGCGCGTCGGCCAGCAGTTTGGCCGCGCCGATGATCTTGTCGAGATCGAACTGGCCCAGCGCCTGGTCGCGCAGCGAGATCTCGGTAACGGTGAAGCGCGAGAAATGCGCGCTGACGTTCGGCAGGCCGCTCACCATGGCGCTGGTGATGGGTTCCAGCGCGGTATTGGACGACGGCGTGAGCATGCCGAGAAGGGTGCGTTTGGTCATGGGAGTAAAGCTCTCAGGAAATGGCATGGCCCGGTGCGCGGGGCCCGCCGCGCGTGGCGCGGCCGGGACGGGAGCGGTTCAGGCCGTGCCGCTGCCGGCTTGTGCCGGCGCG
>NZ_JFJV02000136.1:2361-5863 GCF_000611145.1 Cupriavidus sp. SK-3
TGCCGGCGCGGCGCGTACGTGGGACAAGACTTGGTGTCGAGACGGGGCTGCGCTCAGACCGGCAGCTTCTTCTCGTAGTCGATCGCGGTCGACGCGAGGAACAGGCCCACGCCGGCGGCGGCGAAGAACATCAGGGCCAGGAAGTAGGAGCCGGTGAACTGCACGATCATGCCGACGATGATGGGCACGGTGATGCCGCCGATATTGCCGCCCAGGTTCATGATGCCGCCCAGCACGCCCACCTTGTTGCGGGTGCCGAGAATGGACGGGATGCACCAGAACAGGCCGCACCAGCGCAGGAAGAACAGCGTGCACGAGAGCAGGATCACTACCACTACCGGATCCTTCACATAGGCCACCGAGAAGATCGACACGGTGGCGACCACGGCGGCGATACCGAACAGGGTACGCATCACCAGGTTGGGCCTGCCGCCCGCAGCCTTCCACTTGTCCGCGATCCAGCCGCCGACGAGTTCGCCGACGAAGCCGGAGAAGAAGATGATGAAGCTGGCGCCGCCCATCTGCTTGATGTCGAAGCCGTGCACCTTGTTCAGGTAGTTGGGCATCCAGGTCAGCAGGCCGTAGAAGACGCTGTTGAAGCACATCCAGCCGATTGCCATGCACCACACCGAGCGGTACTTGAGGAAATCGAGCGAGCGTCCGGACAGGTTTGCCGGCTCGGCGCGATGTTCGGTGGCTTGCGCGGCTTCGATATAGCTGGCTTCAAGCTCATTGACGCCACGGTGCTCGCGCGGGGAGTTGCGCACGTAGTACCACGCCGCCAGGCCTGCCAGCACGGTGCCCACGCCGGCCACCACGAAGGCGAGGCGCCAGGAACCCAGCGCGGTGATCAGCCAGGTGATGATGATGGCGCCAAGCGCCGCGCCCAGCGGCGCGCCGCCGTCGAGCAGCGTAGCGCCGCGGCCGCGTTCGTTCTGCGTCATCCAGATCGCGTTGAGCTTGCCGCCGGCCGGGTAGATCGGCGCTTCGGCCGCGCCCAGGCCAAGCCGGGTCAGCAGCAGGGCGCCGGCGCTGGTGCATACCGCCGCCAGCGCCTGGAAGGCGCCCCAGAAGATGGTGGCGGTGGCGATCACGATACGCGGCTTGTACTTGTCCGCCAGCATGCCGCCGGGGATCTGCATGACCGCGTAGGTCCAGAAGAAGGAACTGAGGATCAGGCCCTGCATGGTGGGGCTGAGGTCGAATTCCTTGGCGATCAGGGGCATCGCCACCGACAGCGACGCGCGGTCGATGTAGTTGATGGCGATGAGGAACAACATCATCAGGAAAATCTTCCAGCGTACGGAGCTCTTCGTCTCCGTTAGCGCCGCAGCCCGGCTTGTCGTTTGCATGACGCGTGTCTCCTTTGAGGAATGGTAGGGCGGTTTGTGTTTTGTGTCGCGCAACTGGAACGGAGTATAGGATACGTAATCTGTAATTACAACTCTCGTAAGTCATTGATTTTATTGTTAAGCAAACGCACAATTTCAGGGTGTGATAGCCTTCTTGTGGTGCATGTTCCCCATCTCGGTGATGTCTGTGACTCAAACGCTTCCTAAATCCGCGCGCCTGCGCACGCTCGGCATGTCCGCCGAGATCGCCTCCCGTCTGCGCACCATGATCGAAGAGGGCGAACTGCCCCCCGGCGCGCGCATCGACGAACGCGCCTTCTGCGAAATGTTCGATGTGTCCAAGACGCCGTTGCGCGAGGCGCTCAAGGTGCTGGTGTCCGAAGGGCTGGTACTGCATCGGCAGTACATCGGCTACCGCGTGGCGCCGCTCGATCTCGACGAGTTGCGTTCCACCTTCGAAACCCTGCACGGGCTGGAAGCCACCGCCGGCGAACTGGCCGCGGCGCGGCTGTCCGAGGTGGCGATGGCTAGGCTGGAGCGCAAGCACCAGGCGATGCTGGATGCCCACGCCGCGGGGCGGCGCACCGAGTACTTTCGCGTAAACCAGGAAATCCACCAGCTCATCATCGACGGCGCCGCCAACCCGGTGCTGGCCGGCATCTACGCCACGCTGATGAGCAAGGTGCACCGTGCGCGCGGCGCCGCCAACGCGGATATGCTGCGCTGGCAGGAATCGCACGAGGAACACGAGGCCATCATGGCCGCGCTGCGCGAACCGGGCCGCCCGCGGCTGCCACAGGTGCTGCGCCAGCATTCCGAGAACACCGCCAAAGAAGTCCTGACCGTGGTCGCGCGGACCCTGTCCGAGCCCGCCGGCCGCACTGTCACTGAAGCCAAGGGGAAACGATGAAACTAGTACGTGTGGGTAAGCCGGGCGCGGAACGCCCGGGACTGATCGATGCCGAAGGCCGCGTGCGCGACCTGTCCGGCGTGCTGGACGGACTGGGGCCGCAAGCGCTGTCCGATGAAGCGCTGGCACGGCTGGCCAAAGTGGACCCGGCCACGCTGCCGGTGGTGCAGGCCGAGCGCTTCGGCGTGCCCTGGACCGGCATCGGCAAGATCGTGGCGATCGGCCTGAACTACGCCGACCACGCCGCCGAGGCCGGCATGCCGCTGCCGGCCGAGCCCATTGTCTTCCTCAAGGCCAACAGCTCGCTCAACGGCCCCGATGATGCGGTGATGCTGCCGCGCGGCTCGGAAAAAACGGATTGGGAAGTGGAACTCGGCGTGGTGATCGGCAAGGTGGCACGCGACGTCTCGCGCGACGAAGCGCTTTCCCACGTTGCCGGCTACTGCGTGGTCAACGATGTGTCCGAGCGCGAATTCCAGATCGAGCGCGGCGGCACCTGGGACAAGGGCAAGGGCTGCGATACATTCTGCCCGGTCGGCCCGTGGCTGGTCACGCGCGACGAAGTCGCCGACCCGCAGGCGCTGGCGCTCTGGCTGGACGTCAACGGCGAGCGCGTGCAGAAGGGCAGCACCGCCACCATGGTGTTCGACGTGGCCACGCTGGTGAGCTACGTCAGCCGCTTCATGACGCTGCACCCCGGCGACCTGATCTGCACCGGCACCCCGCCGGGCGTGGGCATGGGCTTCAAGCCGCCGCGCTTCCTCAAGGCGGGCGACACGATGCGCCTGGGCATCGACGGCCTGGGCGAGCAGGGCCAGACGGTGGTGGCTTACGCGTAGGGCAGGCTGGTCCGGGGTTGAACGCCAGGAAAAGGGCGGCCAGCGATGGCCGCCCTTTCTGCTTTGTGCGTGCCGCTTGTACCGCCAGCCGCACCCGCTGGCATCGGTGGCGCGTTGATGAAGGCGGCGCCTGTGATGCCCGCGCGCGAGTTCAGTCTTCCCCCCACGACCCCTCGCGCGGAGGGACCGTCCCCCGTTCGCAACAGTTGTTCCCCTGATTTCGCTACAAAGGGTTAAACCGTTTGCGCTCTGTGCCCAGCGTGAAATACTGTTTTCTATACGCCTCGAAAAAAACGAGCACACTGCCATGTCAGAACACGCACCCGAATTCATCGAGTCTCTTCTCGCCGACTCACCCCTCTCCGACTCACCCGCGACGTCCCCCGCGACGTCCCCCGCGA
>NZ_JFJV02000136.1:5883-7213 GCF_000611145.1 Cupriavidus sp. SK-3
TCCCACCCGCCGCATTGACAGCGGCACGACCGCTGCGCCTCTCCCACTTCTGCGAACTGGCCGACACCCTCGACAGCCGGGCCGAACTGGAAGCCATCCGCCACAGCATCCACCGGCACCCCGAACTCGCCTTCGACGAAGTGCGTACCGCCGAGCTCGTCGCTAGCCAGCTTGAAGGCTGGGGCTACGAAGTGACCCGCGGCGTTGGCGGTACCGGTGTGGTCGGCACGCTGCGCCAGGGCGGCTCACGCCGCAGCATCGGCGTGCGCGCCGACATGGATGCGCTGCCCATTCACGAACGCACCGGTCTGCCATACGCCAGCATCCATGCCGGCAAGATGCACGCCTGCGGCCACGACGGCCACACCGCCGTGCTGCTCGGCGCCGCGCGGCAACTGGCGCGCACGCGCCATTTCAACGGCACCGTCCACCTGATCTTCCAGCCCGCCGAAGAGATCGGCGCCGGCGGCGGCGCCGAACGCATGCTGGCCGACGGCTTGTTCGAACGCTTCCCGTGCGATGCGATTTTCGGGCTGCATAACCATCCTGGCGTGGAAGCCGGCATGTTCATGTTCCGCGCGGGCCCGTTCATGGCGGCTTGCGATACGGTGGCCATCACCATCCGCGGCAAGGGCGGCCACGCGGCGCGGCCGCATCAGTCGATCGACCCGATCCTGGTGGCGGGCAGCCTGGTGATGGCGCTGCAGAGCATCGTGTCGCGCAATATCGACCCGAACGAGACGGCGGTAGTGACGATCGGGACGTTGCATGCGGGGCATGCGCCTAATGTGATTCCCGAAAGCGCGAAGCTGGAACTGAGCGTGCGGTCGTTTAGTCCCGACGTGCGACGCACGCTGGAGAATCGTATCCGGCAGTTGGTGACTTCCCATGTGGAAGGCTATGGGGCTAGTGTGGAGATCGATTACATCCGCGGTTATCCGGTGCTGATCAATAGCGAGCGTGAGACGGAGTTTGCCCGGCAGGTGGCCGAGGAACTGGTGGGGCCGGAGCGGGTGGTGACGAATTTTCCGCTGATCGCGGGGAGTGAGGATTTTGCTTACTTCCTGCAGCAGCGGCCTGGGTGCTTTGTCAGGATGGGGAATGGGGCGGGGCAGCCGTTGCTGCATAACGCGGGGTATGACTTTAATGATGAGAATTTGACTGTGGGGGCGGCTTATTGGGCTAGGTTGGTGGAGAGGTATTTGGAGGGGTAGGGGGTATAGGGCGTTGGTGTGAGCGGCGGGGTGGGGTTGTTTTGGGGCGGTGATGGTTTTTGCACCCAACAGCTGTACGGCATCTCCCTGCGGGGGTGGTCGCTGTTTCTTTGAGC
>NZ_JFJV02000137.1:0-32225 GCF_000611145.1 Cupriavidus sp. SK-3
GGCAGTGCGGGCGCGCGCGTAGCGCCGGCCGCGCCGGTGCGCGGTGCCGCCACCCCGGGCCGGGTGGCTGCCTTGGCGCCAGCGGCCGGGGCCGCGGTTGCTGCAGGTGCTGCAGGCGCTACCTGCACGGCTGGCTTCGCCGGTGCGGCACTGCTGGTCCGGACCGGGCGCGCCGTGCCCTGGCGTGCCGCCGGATGGCTCTTGGCGCCAGCGGAAGGATGTGGCGCCGGACGCCGCGCGGCCGGCGCCACGCGTGCTACCGGTGCCGCTTGCGGCACCGGCATGCGCGCCGGTTCCCGCACCGCCTGGCGCGGCTGCGCAACGTGCGCTTCCTCCGGAGCCACCTGGAAGCGGGACACTTCATCCACCAGCCCGGCGGCCTGCTGCTGCAGGCTCTCGGCGGCGGCGGCGGCCTGCTCCACCAGCGCGGCATTCTGCTGCGTCACGCTTTCCATCTGGCTGATGGCGAGGTTGACCTGCTCGATGCCGGACGACTGCTCTTCGCTGGCGGCGGCGATCTCGCCCATGATGTCGGTCACGCGCTTCACCGCCCCGACGATATCGTCCATGGTGCGGCCCGCGTCCTCTACCTGCTTGGCGCCATGGGCCACCTGGCCCACCGAGCCACTGATCAGTTGCCCGATTTCCTTGGCTGCCGACGAAGAGCGCTGGGCCAGGCTGCGCACCTCGGCCGCCACCACGCTGAAGCCTCGCCCCTGCTCGCCGGCACGGGCGGCTTCCACCGCTGCGTTCAGTGCCAGGATATTGGTCTGGAAGGCAATCCCCTCGATCACGCCCACGATCTCGGCCACCTTGGCCGACGATTGCGAAATATGCTGCATGGTCTCGACCACGCCGCGCACGGCGCGCCCGCCCTCGATCGCCACGCCCGAGGCGCTCACCGCCAGTTCGTTGGCATGGCGCGCGTTCGCGGCATTCTGCTTGACCGTGGAGGTCAGCTGCTCCATCGAGGCCGCGGTCTGCTCAAGCGAGGCCGCCTGTTCTTCGGTGCGCTGGGAAAGATCGGTATTGCCGCTGGCGATTTCCCGGGTAGCGCCACCGATGGAGCGGGTCGCGCCCTGAATGCCGTGCACCAGTGCCGCCAACTGGCCAAAAGCGCGCTCCAGCGCGCCCAGCATGCGGCCCATTTCGTCATCGTTCTGCACCTTGATGGCGTACGTCAGGTTGCCCTGCGCCAGCGCCTGTGCCGCTTCCAGCGCATGGCGCGCCGGCCGCGTGATCGAGCGCGTGATGCCGATGCCCAGGGCCGCCGCCAGGGCCACGGCGACGGCGGCCAGGCCCAACAGCAGGTTGCGGGCTGTCTCATAACTGGCGTTCGCCTCCTGCACGGCAGCCAGCGCAACCTTGCGTCCGGTCTCGGTCAGTTCGCTCAGTTTGTCGAAATATGGTGCCTGCGCCGCCGGCAGCGTCGCCACCAGCGCGCTGCGTGCACCATCGAACTCGCCACCCTGCAACTGGCGCAGCACCATGTCGAGCTGGCCGTTATAGGCAGCGCGTGCCTCGGTCAGCCCGCGATACAACTCCCGGGTCTCCGGCCTGCCGGACGTGGACAGCCACTTCCCAAGTTCATCCAGCGTGGTGCCCATTTTCTCGCGCAGCCCCGCGATCTGCTCGGCATTGCGCTTTACCGCGACCGGGTCCTCGTTCATGGTGGCATCGCGCACCAGAATGCCGATCCGCAACGCATCCTGCTTGACGCGCTCGATATCCAGCACCTTGAACAAGCGCCCCTCCACGGTGATGCGCATCGATTCGTTCATGGTGCGCAGGGACGTCATGCCCAGCACCGCCACAGCAACCAGCAGCAACGCCACCAGCGAAAACGCCACCGTCAGGCGCGCCCCAATGCCAAAGCTTCGCAACCAACGCATCTTCCCGGCTCCTTTTATTCTCGTCGCGCGCGCTTTTCCGCGCCCTGGACAGATTTCCGGGACGACGCCGCACCGCGGGCTTAACGGCAGGGAGCGGGGCAAGCTTGAGGGCTAAGTTAAGACATTTCCGAAGAAAACGGAAAATACGGGAACAAAAGGAAATATGAGGGGGAAAAGCCCGGCAATTCGAACGATTGGCGGGATGCGACCTGTCGTCTAATGTTAACCAGGCGCTCTGAAGTGCTGCCAGCGGCGCATGCAGCCAAAGGCGCACAACAAAACAAGTGGGTACGCAAAAAAAGAAGCCCACGCGCGGGGTGCTCGTAGGCTTTCCAGGACTGCTATGAGCCGAAAGGCTCGTTAGCGAATATAAACCTGCTTACATGAGGTGTAAATCCAATTTCTATCAGGGATAACACTGATAGGAAAAGTGCCAAAGACGTCATTATTGTGACGAATGCTTAGCATGGGAAGCATCGCAACTGCAGGCCAGGGTCACCCTGTCGTCCGCAAACCTATGCTGAACGGGGGTTGCGGGCGCAGGTGACGTTGGGACTTGCCGCACAAGTGCAAACAAAGCAAACCACAGCATTGTGACGCAAGAGTTTTATCAGAGGAAACGCTCTATCCCAGGTGCGCCCCCCAACCGTTCCGATTTGTAAAATTTTGTTACTCTCGCGCCTGAAGTACCCCCCCTTCTCTTCCGGCGCCCCCTACCGCCAACGTTTGCGGGGCAGCATCGGAGCCACCGCCCGGACACACGCCGGGGCCGGACGTGATCCATGCAGCCAGATCCAGCGCCAGCACAGAGAGCGGATGTTTCATCCCCCGCCGCACCCAGGCCACGCCGCAGCCCGCCCCAGGCCGTGCTGTAACCCCCCTATTGCCCGGGCCCATATATTGGGCCCTTGCCAGCCGCCAGAACCCGTGCGGGCTCTTCCGGAGACGTTGTGAACAAGAAGGAAACCAGGATCACCCGTCCGAGCAGGAAGCTGCAACAGCTGCAGTTCTCCACGCTCAGTGCCAGCCACAGCCCTGTCGTCGTACACCTGTCGAGCGGCATTCGCCTTCACGGCGTGATCGTGGACACCGACAACTATATGGTGTTGCTTGCGGAATCGCCCCAGGACCCGCAGCCGCAAGTCGTCTACAAGCACGCCATTGCCGTGATCACGCCCGCCCATGCGCCAGAGGCCATGGCGGCGGTACCCGGGGCGGAGACTTCGCCGGAATTTGTGAGTTTGTATACGCCGCGGACCCGCAAGCGCAGATAGGCAGGCCACGCATCCGGTTGCGCACACAAGCGGCGCCGCTTTCATTCGAGGGGCCTGCCCGCAACAGGCCACCCCCAGAGCCGCCCCGAAGCTATCCGCGAAAAAACTTCTGAACATTGACCCAAAGATCACACTAAATCTTTTCCCGCCCCGGTCGATAACCCTAACAACGGAGGCACTACACGCACTGCAACGCAGTCAGCCAACGTTACGGCAGCCGCCGGACTGTGTAAATCACTGCAACTAGGAGTCGTACCATGGCGTCAATCATCAATACCAATTCGTTGTCTCTGATGACTCAGAACAACCTCAACGCCTCGCAATCGTCGTTGAACACCGCCATTCAACGCCTGTCGTCGGGCCTGCGCATCAACAGCGCCAAGGACGACGCTGCTGGCCTGGCGATCGCCAACCGCTTCACCTCGAACATCAACGGCCTGACCCAGGCTCAGCGTAACGCCAACGACGGCATCTCGCTGGCGCAAACGACTGAAGGCGCGCTGACCGAAGTCACCAACAACCTGCAGCGTATCCGTACGCTGTCCGTTCAAGCATCCACCGGCTCGAACTCGGCTTCCGACCTGAAGTCGATCCAGGACGAAATCACGCAACGCATGTCTGAAATCGACCGTCTGTCGCAACAGACCGATTTCAACGGCGTGAAGGTGCTGTCCTCGACCGCCAAGCCGATCAACATCCAGGTCGGCGCAAGCGACGGCCAGACCATCGCCGTCAACCTGCAGGAAATCAGCACCAAGACCCTTGGCCTGCAAAGCTTCAACGTGAACGGTCCGCAGGCTAACGGCGCCGCAACGTTCAACGGCACGACCAACATGGTCGGCGTGGCCGATGCTGCCGCAGCTGATTTTACGAAGGCCTTCGGCTCGACGACCAACGTCAGCGCCAGCGCTGTCACGGAAAAGACCGCCGGCACGCTGGCCACGACCCTGGGCATCGGCTCCGGTAGCGTCGCCATCGGCGCGAACGCCGTTGTCGACAAGAATGGCAACTGGTTTGCCCAGGTCGCCATCACGCCGTCGACTGCAGCCGAAGCCCAAGCCCTGAAGAATCAAGGCATGAGCACTGCCGTTTCCGGCGCCACGATGTACACCTACGTGGCACTGGACCCGGCCTCGGCCGACACCGCGACCACGCCCGGCACCGCCAAATTCTCCTTCGACACCAGCAAGCTGACCGCCAGCAGCCTGACCGCCGGCGCCTCGGCCAACCCGCTGGCCACGATGGACGCCGCGCTGAAAACGGTCGACAGCCTGCGCAGCTCGCTGGGTGCGATCCAGAACCGCCTGGATTCCACCATCTCCAACCTGGGCACGACCATTACCAACCTGTCGTCGTCGCGCTCGCGCATCCAGGATGCAGACTACGCAACGGAAGTGTCGAACATGACCCGCGCCAACATCCTGCAACAAGCTGGTACCTCGGTGCTGGCACAAGCTAACCAGACCACGCAAGGCGTGCTGTCGCTGCTGCGTTAATTGATCGACGCGTAGCACCAGGACCGGGCCCCGCGCCCGGTTCTGGCATGGAGTGTTTCCCCAGGGCTATGGCTCTGGGAAAGCATTTCGAAACCACCGAGCTGAGACGATCATGGCTACTGTCGCTCCGACGTCGTCCGTACCGCCCGCCCTACAGCCTGACCTCGCAGGCCGGCGGGCAGTCGCGCCCGCCACAGGGCAAACCTTGCCCGACACGCCAGATCAGGAGAGCAAGGAGTTGCCGGCGAACCTGGATGCGGCCATGCAACGCCTGACCAAGGCGCTGCGCTCGGCTTCCGTCAGCGTCGAGTTCGAAATCGATAGCATCACCCACCGCGTGGTCACCAAAGTGATAGACAAGAATAGCGGCGAGGTAATCCGCCAGATCCCGACCGAAGAGGTGGTACGAATTGCCGATGCAATGTCGCAACTGCAAGGCCTGTTCGTGCGCCAGACTGCCTGACCGGGTAAAAATTAGATTGAAATAAGACTCTCCTGGAGAATAAAGCATGGCAACAATCTCTAACCTGGGCGTCGGCTCCGGCCTCGATCTCTCCACCCTGCTGGACAACCTCACCACGTCCGAACAGGCTCCGCTGGCAGCGATCAAGCAACAGCAAGCCAGCTACCAGACCAAGCTGTCGGCTTATGGCCAGATGCAGAGCATGCTCGCAGCGTTTCAGGCGGCTGCCAATCAGCTGTCGAAGCCGAGCTTTTTCAATGGCACCACCGCTGCTTCCAGCAATACGGCCATCCTCAGCGCGACCGGGAGCAATACTGCCGCGGCCGGCGTCTACGCCGTCAATGTCACTGCCCTGGCCCAAGCCCAGTCGCTGGTGAGCAATGGCCAAGCCAGCCAAACCAGCGCGATCGGCACCGGCAAGATCCATATCGACTTCGGCGCGATCACAGGCGGCACGCTCGGCACTGATCCCACCAAAGCCAACTTTGGCAAATACGCAGGCGCCACCTACACGGCCAACGCAGGCTCGACGGGCTTCGACATCACCATCGACAACAGCAACAACACGCTGCAGGGTGTGCGCGACGCCATCAACAAAGCCAATGCCGGCGTCACCGCAAGCATCATCAACGACGGCACGGGCACACCGTACCGCCTGGTACTCAACTCGAACAACACCGGCGCAACCAACAGCATGCGCCTGTCGGTCACACCGACTGACGGTGGCACCGGACTGTCCGACCTGCTCGCTTACGATCCGGCCGGTGCCGGCGTGCAGAATCTGCAGCAGACCGTTACGGCGCAGAATGCGCAACTGACGGTCAACAATATTGCCATTCAAAGCCCCAGCAACCAAGTCACGGAAGCCATGCAGGGCGTGACGCTGTCGCTCGCGCAGACCGGCACCTCGAACGTCACGGTGCAGCGCGACAACGCTTCCATCCAGAACGGCGTGCAGGGCTTCGTCACCGCTTACAACAACCTGCAGAAGTCCGCCGCCAGCCTGTCGGCCTACGACCCCGGCACCAAGACATCCTCGCCGCTGACAGGCGATAACGTACTGCGGATCATCCAGAACCAATTGCGCAGTGTCCTGAACACCCCGCAGTCCGGGAGCGGCACCAACGCCATCACCACGCTGTCGCAAGTCGGCATATCGTTCCAGACCGACGGAACCCTGGCGCTCGACACCACCAAGCTGAACAGCGCCGTGACCGCAAATCCGGGCGGCGTGGCAGCCCTGTTCGGCAATACCGACGGTACCAGCGGCTACGGCAACCAGATCAGCACCGTGATCACGTCGCTCACCAACAGCAAAGGTGCCCTGACCTCCGCCACTGATGGCATCAGTCGGACACTGAAGAACCTGAGCGATCAGTATTCGTCGACTTCCGACCGTGTCGACGCTACCATCGCCAACTACCGCCAGCAGTTCACGCAACTCGACGTCATCATGGCGAAGATGAAGAACACCAGCACTTACCTGACGCAGCAGTTCAGTGCGATGAACAACACGTCGAACAAGTCCTAACCCTGGAGCCGAGCTTCATGTACGCGCGCAACGCCATCAATGCCTACGCTCAGGTCGGTGTCCAGACCGGGGCCATGAGCGCCAGTCCTCACGGGCTAATCGTCATGCTGTTCGATGGGGCGCGGGCAGCAATTGCCCGATCGAGATTCCATATGGATGCCGGCGATATCCCGGGCAAGGGGAATGCAATCTCCAAGGCCATTGACATTATCGACAACGGCCTTCGCGCGGCACTTGATCACAATGCGGGTGGCGAGATCGCAGCTGACCTGGAAGCCTTGTACGACTACATGTCGCGCCGGCTGATGCTGGCCAACCTGCGCAGCGACGCGGGGCTGCTGGCAGAAGTGGATGGTCTGCTCGAAAGCCTTGCGTCGGCCTGGGCGCAGATCGCTGAAGCCCCCCCATCAGTTGCGGCGACCGAGATGCCTGTCCCGGCAGTGGAGAACTAGGATGGAAGCCGTGAACATGGTCGCGCGCCACTATGAAGAACTGCTCCTGCTTTCCGAACAAATGCTGGAAGCCGCACGAGCGGGGAACTGGGATGCCATGAGCGACTTGCAGCAGGTCTACGTAGCCGAGGTCGAGCAATTGCGCCGCCTCGGCCCCCAAACCACGATGTCGGCGCACGATCGCGCGCGCCGCTACGGCATGCTCGAACGCATTCTTGCGCACGATGCATCGATCCGCCAGCTTGTGGTTCCTCAGATGGCGAGACTGGAAGCACTGCTGGGCAGCTCCCGGCGCCGGCAGGAGCTCAGTCACGCCTACGGCGTGACTGTCTGAAAGCCTTCGCGCGCCAGCCCGCGCTTGCTCCCTTCCCCTTCCTCCGGCCTCCTTCGCTCTTTGCAGCGGCAGGTCGCCGCGAGTTGCGCTGCCCTCACGGCTCCACGCCACTCCCGCTAGCATCATGACCGGCCTGATCCTGCCTCCCGATGCCTCCCTATCGCAGCGGTCCGAGACACAGTCAGTGCGCTCGAACCTCCCAATCAATAAACTGGCAGCCCTGTTGCCGGTCCCTGATGTCGCGCAGACGTTGGCGCGCAGTACAAGCGATACCACCGGCACCGCTGTCCAGGGCAGACCGACCGCGGGACTATCAAGCGCCAATATCGGCGGCGCTTTGGTTCCTGCCGCCTCGACCCGGGAAACGCTGAGTTTCGCCGCCCGCACGATCCTCGACTTGCTCGACAGGGCGGGAGAGAGCGTACCGCGCGCCGCCGGATTGCTATTGCCGGCGCCACCCACAGGCAAGACTGTTGCCATGCTGCCATCCGCACTCTCCAAGCTGGTTGGGCAGAGCGGGTTGTTCTATGAATCGCATTTGGCAGCCTGGCTGGGCGGTGCGCGTTCACTTGCCGCAGTGCAGAGCGAACCTCAGGCATTGTTGGGCCGCCCCACGCAAACAGCAGACAACGCGTCCGGCGCCGCGCCCCCCCCGGCAGGCCCGCTCCTGTTGCCAGCACCTGTGGACAAGCCCGCCGCAGCAGCATCCCCCGATACCGCAACCCTGCCGAACGCAACGGCAAGCACGCTGGCTGACGCGGAGCTCGCGGTGGCGAAGCCGCCGACGGCCTTGTCGGCGCTATCCGTCGACAAGGCCGATGCCCAACCGCCGTCATCCGGTCTATCTGCCTTTGACGAACCCGCGCAGGCCAGACAGGACGCCATGGCCTCTTCGCCCGCTCAGACGCACAGGCCTCAGACTGTGCCGCCAGCACCCACCGCCCCGCTGCACGCCGCCCAGGCCTACGAGACCATAGCGCGAGCCGGCGAGCTAACGCACCAGACGGCGCGCTCGCCGTCTGGTCTCGATCGCGAGCCGGGAAGCCAGCCAGCCAACACCGGACAGAACACTCCCGCAGTGCACCCCGCTACCGAAGATCTGGTCCGCCGGCAACTTGAGTTGCTGGCTACTCAGCAGTTCCGCTGGATCGGCGAGGCGTGGCCGGGCACGCGCATGGCATGGGAGATCGCCCCCCGCCAGGTGGACGAGGGCGAGACGCGAGCCGGCGTATCCGCGCAAGCCTGGTCGACACGCCTGCTGCTGCAGTTGCCGGAACTGGGTACGGTCGAGGCACGCCTGTCGATCACACCCGCCGGCCTCGAAGCGCGACTGGTGACCCCTGAACCGGCCGTGGCCGAACGATTTGATGAAGCACGCGCACAACTGCATGGCAAGCTTGCGGCCAGCGGCATCCCCTTGGTACAGCTCACGGTAAGCACCGGAACGCCGACGACATCGCGAGGTGCCACGTGAGCGAAGCCGACACGCCCCGCGGCGCAGCGATTGCACTGTCCTACCACGAAAAAGATGCGGCCCCGCGAGTGGTGGCCAAGGGTTACGGCGTTGTGGCCGAGTCGATCATCGCGCGCGCTCGCGAAAGCGGAGTCTACGTACATGACTCTCCCGCCCTCGTCAGCCTGTTGATGCAGGTCGACATGGACTCGCATATCCCGCCGCAGCTTTACGTTGCGGTGGCCGAGTTGCTGGCCTGGCTATACCGGCTGGAAAACGAGCAGGCGGAAGCCGCTTCGCTCCGCCCGGCCGCACCCTAATACATCGTGGCCACCACGCCAAGCGTCAGGCGGCGACCTGCATCGATCCCGCGGCCAGGATCGCGCGCACAGTTGCCCCTACCCTGGCGACATCCGCCCGCTCGAGGTTGAGTCCCGATGGCAAGTTGATGCCGTGTGGCGCCAAGCCATAAGCAATCTTGTTGCGCTCGCGCGCGCACTCCGCCGCTGCGGTAGCGGCATAGGCATCGAGACTGCTGAGCGGGCTGAAAAACGGACGGCAGTCGATCCCCTGCTCACCAAGCCGGCGGATCACGGCGGCCTTGCCACCAAGACGGGCCGGGAGGATCGCCGTCACCATCCAGTAGGTGTTGCGTACGTCATCCGCCTCGCTGTTCAGCACAATTTCCTCGCAACCGGCCAATTCATCGCGGTACCAACCGAAGATCTCGCGCTTGCGCGCCACCAGATCCTCAGCGCGCTCGATCTGGGCCAAGCCTAGCGCAGCCTGCATGCTGCTCATCTTGTACTTGTAGCCAACCTCGTGGTTCTCAAACATCGTGTCGCCAGGCCGGCGACCATGGTCACGCAGTACCATCACACGGCGATAGACCGCCTCATCCTCGGTGATCAGCATCCCGCCCTCGCCGGTGGTAAGCGTCTTCGAACCATGAAAACTAAAGGTGCCGGTCACGCCAAGTGTTCCGGCGGGCTGCCCGCGATAGCGCGATCCCGCAGCTTCCGCCGCATCCTCGATGATGGCGACGTTATGCCGCTGCGCCACCGCCTGCAAGGCCTCATAATCGGGCATGTTGCCATACAGATCGACCGGGATTACCGCCTTGGTACGCGGGCTGATGCATGCTGCAAAGGACGCTGCCGACAGGCACCAGCTATCGGGATCGATATCGGCGAACACCGGGGTCGCGCCGACATAGCTGACAGGTGCCGCGCTGGCGATCCAGGTGCAGTCCGGCACGATCACCTCGTCCCCGGGGCCCACGCCCAGCGCCAACAAGGAAAGATGCAGCGCCGACGTGCACGAGGGCAGCGAAACAGCATAGCGCACGCCATGATACTCGGCGAAGGCACGCTCGAAGCGCTCGTTGTAGAGATTGGCGTCAGCGTACCAGGCGTTGGTCACCGCATCGGTAACGTAGGCGATCTCTCTTTCGGTGATCGACGGACCAGAGACAAAAAGACGCTTCATGATGATCGGGATCCTGAGAGTAGCGCGCCATGACTGCGGCGTTGGCGCGCTTAAAGTAAGAAGAACTCCATATTCCTGCCCCGCCACGCAGGAATATGGAGAGATTGCGGCATGCGCCACGGGACCATTCCAACGCAGACGCGCTCCGTGCAGGCAGGCGGTGCCGCCGGCGCACGCCCCTGCCAACTTCGTCCTCCAAGTGCGCATTCCTGCCGACGAAGCATTTGATATGCGCTATTGCCGTCGGCACCCCGGGCAAGGTAGTTACCAGAAAGGACCCGCTCCGTAGAGTGCACTGGCATAGCCGACGTCCGTTGCATCGACCACAAGTGGCACGACCTGCGGATTCCTGCAAACCCGTTCCGGCAGCCGCATCAAACTCGCTTCAAATAACCGTCCGGCGCGACCGTGATCAGGAGCTTGTCCTCGACTTGCCGGTCGATCTCGAAGCGCAGGGGATCACCGTCCGCAGCCAATGTCCGCTCACGTTCAATACCCTCAAGATAGGCCCATACCGCAGTCTTCGGGTTATTGCCCTTGCCCCACGGTCGCGCGCTGGAGAGATGTTCCGGTTGGTCTTCCACCACGGTGTCGAACACCACGCAATAGCTTCCGGGCGTGGTCAGGGGTGCATATGCCTGCAACTCCGCGAGGACGTGCGCATGCGTGTGATTGGAATCCAGGCATACGAGCACCCGCGCCTTGCCGCTGGCCTTCTCCTTGACCTGTCTGACGATCTCCGGATCGATGCTTGATCCTTGCAGCATTGTGATCCGCCGCGCCATCGGGTGCGCTTCGATCGCTTCGCGGTTGTGTGCACGGATATCGACGTCGATGCCAAGCACCTCGGCATGCTGCGGGCCTCCACAAATCGCGTTGAGCTCCAGCATGGACGCCGAGAAGATCAGCGAGCCGCCGTGCGCTATCCCGGTCTCGATAATCAGGTCCGGCTGGATACGGAAGATCAACTCCTGCATCGCGATGATGTCCTGTGGCACCTGGATAATCGGCCTGCCCAGCCAGCTGAAGTTGTAGGAGTACTTGCCCTCGGCGACCGAAAACATCCACTCGCGCGAACCGGCGCGCAAAGCGGGGTCGCTTCCGAGCACGCGGATGTTCTCTTTGACTTCGTTCTGGAATGCTTCAATTGGGCCCATCATGATCTCCGGTATTTCGTTCAATGATTACTTTGTCGATACGCCCACCTATCTGGGCACCTATATACAAGCACTCTGAATAGTGCGCGGGAAAGCCAGCTGCTTTCATGGCCGCCGCCGTCTCGTCGATGTCATATGGCACGCGGTGCAGAGTCACCTCATCATCCCCCAACACCGCGAAGGCGGCGCGCGGATCGCCATCGCGCGGCTGACCCACCGAGCCCGGGTTGCAGTACTGCTTGGCGCCGAAATCCGCCAGTACCTGCACGTGTGTATGCCCGGAGAACAACCTGCGCGCCTGTGCAGGTATGGAGTCCTCGTTGACCCGGTAGAGATACTGGTCCAGCGGGTCCTCCGCCCCCCCATGCACAAAGTGGGTGTCGCCCTCGATCAGCATCGGCATCGAACGAGCCAGCCACGCCACCTGCGCCGGCGTCACCACGCAGCGCTGGAACGTCATGATCTCGGACACCATGCGCGATCGCGGACACGCCAGGCCCTCGACCATATAGTGGTCATGGTTACCCATGATGTTGAGTACTTCGTGCTCGCGCAGCAGGTCGATGCATTCACCAGGCTGCGCGTAATAGCCCACCACGTCGCCAAGAGAGATGAAACGCCGGCAGTCCAGCCCCCGGCCCGCCGCGAGGACGGCCTTCAGGGCCGGCAGGTTGCCGTGTATGTCAGACAGGATGCCGATCATGGGTAACAAGATCCTCGGAATAGCGCCAGGCCCTCCCGCCAGTTGGCGTCGGCTCCGTGGGACGCTGTCCATGGAGGTAGAACTCCAGGCTCATGGCGGCTTCGTTGTAGCCGAAAGCGGTACGCAGAGAGGTGCTGCTGGAAAAGCGCGGATTGATCTCCAGCAAGAAGGGCTGTCCTCCTTCCTTGCGGAACTGGTAGTTGGTCGGGCCGAGCGGCCTGAAGTGCCTGCTCAGTGCCTCGCTCGCTCGCTCGATCGCGGCATCGCGCACCACTTCGGCATAACCCGTATTGCCGGCGGCTGACAGGCGACGGCGGAACACAATCGGCGCCAGCATATCGCCCTCGCCGAGACCGAACACCCCAACCGTATATTCTTCGTCGTCACTGCCTACGATGCGCTGGACCATGAACTCCCGGCTTGACTTGCGTCGCCAGTACAGGAAGTCCTCCTCATCCTCCAGCCGGACGATGCCTCGGCCAGCGCTCCCATGACGCGGCTTCATCAAAAGGGGCGGCGGCCCCAGCCGCGCCGTGCAGGATGCCCAGTCCCCTTCAAGCAGCGCCGGGATAGCGAGGGCGCCCAGCCCTGCCGGGGCTTGACCCAGTGCCTGCGCCAGCGCCCATTTATCCTGGCCCATCGCGATCAGTTCATCCGTATTGAGGCAAAGTGTCACCCCCATCTCTTCGAACTGTGCGCGATGGCGGGCCAGATACGCCACGTCGATCTCGAGGCCAGGGATGATGAGCCGAACGCCCTCGCCGGCGACGAGATCGCGCCAGTACGCCAGGTAGCGCTCGTCCTCTTCGTCGCAACGCGGCTTCGGATAAAAGGCATCACAAAGAAAGGCCCCCATCGAGTCCGCGTTCCGATCGACACCGACTACCCGGGGTGCCCCACCGCAACTCCGCAGGCTCTTTACGATGCCTTGCCCAATGATCGCACCAACCCCGGTAACGACCGTCGTCAGCGACTTGCGAGTGCCAAAAGCAGGATCTCGGCTCATGTCACGTCCAATGGACCGAAGGCGGCCCAGCTACCGGCGTCTCGGATCAACGCAATGCCCTGTGCCATCGATATGGCCGGCGCGAGATCGAGCCGCTCGAAAGCGGCTTGTCCATTAGGCGCGGCAATGCCGCGGAATGGCGCCTTCTCTGGAGCGCACAGCACATTGCCGCTCTTGCCGAATATCTCGTACGCCAGTGCGGCAATATGCTCGTGGGCCATCGATTCCGGGTGCGCGACATCCATCGTGCAGTCCTCGCCGCGCTTCGCCGCCGCAAGCATCATGGCGGCGGCATCTTGCACGTGGAGGAAGTTCCGCGTTCCTGCTGACGCCGGCATGCGAAGGTCGAGGCCACGCGCAGCATAGGCAATGATGCGCCCAAACCAGGGCTGATGACGCACGCATTCCCCGGCAACATCGTAGAGCTGAGGCAGCCGCAGCGTACAGGAGCGGCCTCCCTGGCGATGCATACCCCAGGCAAGAATCTGCTCCCCCTGGGCCTTGGAAAGACCATAAGAGTTCACGCCCGCCGAATCCACGCCATCGATCGAAAAGATGCTACCTGCGTTCACCACCTGCGTGCATTGAAGCCGCTCGGCCAGATCCAGCACCCAATGGCAGCCAAGTGCGTTCACCAGAAAATTCTTGCGAACACCTTCGCGACTGTCACCGAGGAAGCTCGCCGCGCAATGAAAGAGGACGTCGGCGCGCATCGAGGCATCCGGTCCGCCCCCCAGCCAGCCGGATTCGAGGTCCAGTCCGATGGCGGCCTGCCCGGCTCGCCCCGCTGTCAGGACAGCTACTCCGTCCGCTTCAAGCCGGGCGATAAGCTGGCGTCCCAGCATCGATGTCGCGCCGACAACGACGGCTGTCTTCATACTGGCTGCACCTCCATCAACAGGCCGACACACAGGTCCGGAAAATCGATACCGACCTTCAGCATGGCTTGCAGGTTTGCCTCCAGGTCCGGCAGTGTCTTCAGCACGCCGAGCGGAAGCGGCTTGAGGTAAATGCCTTCCTCGTGCAATACCTGGTAGCCATGCTCGTGCAGCAGGCCACGCAGCGTGTCGCGGCAAAACTGGCGCTGATGCCCCAAGGCGATGTCGTTGGCGTTGAGGCTGTAGATATCGTCAATCATGCCAAGCTCCAGGCCAAGCCTGCGATTCATCGATTTGGCATTCGGCACCGCCACATACATCCGGCCGCCCGGCTTGAGGAAGCGGCGATAGCGCGCCAGCAGCAAGCCGGGATCGTCGACATGCTCGAGAATGAAGCCCATTACGATGACATCAAATCGCTCGTCGGTATCGAAATCCTCGAAATATCCCTCGACAAGCCGGGCCGGACTATCCGGATGATTGCTGCGGAACAGTTCGATCACGCGCGGAGACCCTTCGATAATCACATGCCTCTCGGCGTGTGCACTGAAACACCTGGCGGTGAACCCGTGGCCCAGGCCAAGCTCCAGCAGGCTATCGCAGCGGCCGAAGCGGTGCGTGATACGGCGCGGATACCAATGCAGGATCAGGTCGTTTTCCAGCGACGTCGCGGCGTTGGGAAAATACTCCGATGAAACGGCATCTAGTCGGTTCATTGCTTACTCCATTTCAGCGCTTGCTCGCGCCTCATCGACGCACACACTGCGCCATGACTCGGTGCCCGAGCAGATGTAAAGGCCACCGTCACTCCCGCAGTTGGCAACCAGGTCGAGTGCGGTGACATAGGGCGTGAAGGCTCCGTGGCGCTGCGGATAGGGACTTAGCCGATAGGCCATGTACTCGACCGCAACACCGCATTGTTCAAATAGCGCGTGATCCAGATAATGCCTGGCGCCGTGGCCCGTCAGATAGCGGGTCGCGCTCAGCCGCTGGCACAGCGCAAGCAGGCGCTGACTGCTTTCTCCCGGTACGCCCACCGCCGAGGAATCAAGGAAAGTCCTGCCGGCCTCGAGCCCGAAGTACTTCACCAGCGCCATGGTGGAGGCGCGTCCCAGGTCCGACAGGCGCTGAGCCGGCGCCGAGAACACTTGATCCACCAGTGCCAGCATGTCCTGCAAGTGAGGAGTGCCGAGGTACGCCTGGCGCAGGATGTCGCGATTCTTGCCTCGCCAGTCGGTGCTGTCGTCAAGCTCAAGCTCGCAAATCAGGCTGCCACGATGCCGATCGCGCAGCGGTACAGTCATCCAGCGCACGCCATCCCGGGTCTTGACCTGCACCCGGTTGAAGAAGCCGCGTGCGAACTGAACGTCGTCATAGAAGACGTAGGTATCGCACAGCTTGATTTGCTCAAGCATGCCAACCCAGGGAAAGAACATGGGCTGCGACACCACCAGACTGCGGGCCGGCGCGCCGGTGCTTATCGTCGACAACTCAAGCGCCGGCATGATCAAGCATCCTGATTTCGGGCACCGCCACGGCGAAGCGTCCGCCCCACTCGCGGACATAGGCATGCTGGCAGGACACTTCGCCGGCGATGTTCCATGGCAAGATCAGCACCACGTCTGGTCGGTGCTCGCGCAACCGCGCGGGTTCGACCACCGGGATATGACTGCCGGGCAAATATGTTCCCTGCTTGGACGCCGCGGCGTCGCAGACGAAGAGAAGCAAGTCCTGCTTCACGCCTGCATAGTTGAGCAGGGTGTTGCCTTTGGCAGCAGCGCCATATGCCGCCACTTTGCGTCCTGCCCGCTTCTGCTCGAGCAGGAACACGAGGAGCCCGTCCTTGACGTTGTCTGCGTGCGATTGAAAGCCGAGGTAGGTCGGCAGCCGCCGCAGGCCAAAGCGCTCCTCGGCTTCGAGCAACTCCGCCACCGCCGGCGTCGGTGTGCGCGAGTCCTCGGCATGGCAGCCGTAAACGCGCAGGCTACCACCATGGGTTGGCAGTTCATCCACGTCGAACACTCGCAATCCGGCACTGGCGAAGATCCGTTCCACGGTGTAAAGGGACAGATAGGAAAAGTGTTCGTGGTACACGGTATCGAACTGATTTTGCCCAATCAGGCGCATCAGATGCGGAAACTCCAGCGTAATCGTCCCGCCTGGTTTCAGCGCGGCCTTTAGCCCACGTGTGAAGTCGTTGATGTCCGGCACATGCGCGAAGACATTGTTGCCGGCAATCAGGTCGGCCTGCCTATCCTGCGCGGCCAGGCGCTCGCCCAGAGCTTGCCCGAAGAACTCCCGCATGGTCGGGACACCCAGGCGTTCCGCGGCCTGGGCAGTGCTGGCGGTCGGCTCGATGCCAAGGCATGGAACACCTGCGGCCACGAAGTTCTTCAGCAGGTAGCCGTCGTTGGAGGCAATTTCGATCACGAAGCTATCTGCCCCCAGGCGAAGACGCTGGGAAACTTCGTGGACGTAGCGGGCCGCATGGTCGAGCCACGTCTGCGAAGTGGACGAGAAATAGGCGTAATCGTGGCGAAAGAGTTCGTCAGCACGCGCGTAATCGTCGGTCTGGACGAGCCAGCAGCGCGCGCATACATGCAGTTTGAGCGGAAAATACATCTCGGGTGCACGCAACTCGGCAGCACTCAGGTAGGCATTGGACGGTGGAGCGAACCCCAGGTCGAGAAAGACGTGTTCAAGCGCAGTATTGCAGTGACGGCAATTCATAGGCAAATACCGGAAAATCCGGTGCTCAAGATGGGGTGGGACACGTCGCGCGCAGACACCTCCGCGACCGGCAAGGGCCAACGGATGCCAAACGCAGGGTCGTCGTAGCGCACGCCACCTTCGGCCTCCGGCGCATAGCTAGCGGTGTGCAGGTATAACAGCTCACTTTCCGGCTCCAGCACCTGGAAGCCATGCGCGCATCCCTCGGGAATCACAAGCATGCGGGCGTTCGCGGCGCTCAGTTCCTCGCCATGCCATTGCAGGAAGGTAGGCGATCCGGCGCGCAGGTCGAGTACGACATCCCAGACCCGGCCGCGTATGCAGCGCACCAGCTTCATTTCGGCATGAGGCGGGGACTGAAAGTGCAAACCTCGCAGCGCCCCTACCTTGCAGGTGCGCGAATGATTGGCCTGGACCACCTGCCGCCCCCCGAGCACTTGCGCCAGTTCGTCGACGCAGAACAACCTGGCAAATGCGCCGCGGTGATCTGCCACGGCCATGGACTGGACCACCGCCGCACCGCCGATGGCGATCGGAGTCACCTTCATGCGCGCACCCAGTTTGCGTCAACTGATGCGGCCGCTGCGACATATCCCGAGATCTGCTGGCGCGTGGCCAGCGCGGCAGAGGCCGGGGACTCCCGATACCAGGCCGCGGTTGCCTCCAGCGCTTGCTCAAGGCTCCATACCGGCTGCCACCCAAGCCTGGCCCTGGCCTGCGAGCTGTCCAGGTAGAGCAGTGTCGCCTCATGAGCCTGCTGCAGACCGGACACCTTCCAGGCCAACTCGGGCCAATGCCGCTTCATCAACTCGAGCACGGACTCGACCGTACGATTGTCCTGTGCCGCAGGACCGAAATTCCAGGCTGTAGCGCAGGACTTGTCACCTTCCAGCAATCGCTGCCCAAGCACGAGATAGCCGGCGAGACAGTCGAGCACATGCTGCCACGGCCGCGTGGCATGTGGCGAACGAATCTCCAGCGCCTGCCCGCTGGAAATCGCGCGTACAAGATCCGGGATGAGTCGATCTTCGGACCAATCGCCACCGCCGATCACATTGCCAGCGCGCGCGGTTGCCACCAGCGGCGCACCACCATGCACGAAGAATGCCTGGCGATAGCTCGCCGCGACCAGTTCGGCTGCGGCCTTGGAGGCGCTGTATGGATCAAAACCGCCTAGGCGGTCGTTCTCCCGGTAGCCCCACGGCCACTCCTGGTTGGCATACACCTTATCGGTGGTGACCACCACCACTGCCCGGACGCAGGTATGGCGGCGGCAAGCCTCAAGCACATTGGCCGTGCCCATGACATTGGTCGACCAACTCTCGAGGGGGTCACGGTACGACCGGCGCACCAGCGGTTGGGCCGCCAGGTGGAATACTATCTCCGCCTGGCTTTGCCGCAAGGCGGCGTCGAGCGCCGGCTGGTCGCGCACATCGCAGCGCAGATCCGTCACCGGCAGGTCCAGCAGTTGCCAGTGGCTGGTCGTGGACGTGGGCGACAGGGCATAGCCCGTGATTTCGGCGCCCAACGCGCTCAGCCATTGCGCCAGCCAACTGCCCTTGAAGCCGGTATGGCCGGTCAGCAGTACGCGGCGGCCGGAGTACACATTGCCGAACTGTTTCACGCCCAGACCTTCCACGGCGGATTGCCACTCGCCCAAAGATTCTCGAGGTAGTTCTTGTCCCGCAACGTATCCATGGCTTGCCAGAACCCGTCGTGCGCATAGGCATGCAGGCCACCCTGCGCAGCCAGTCTGGTCATCGGCTCACCTTCCCAGATGGTGGCATCGCCCTCGACCAGGTCAATTACCGAGGGATCAAGCACGAAGAATCCCCCGTTGATCCACGAACCGTCCCCGGCTGGCTTCTCCTGGAAGCCCTGCACCGAGGTACCGTTCACGCTCAATGCGCCATAGCGCCCGGGAAGTTGGATCGCAGTCACCGTGGCCGCCTTGCCATGCTGGACGTGGAATTCGAGTAGCGCCCGAATATCGATATCCGACACGCCGTCGCCATAAGTGAAGCAGAACGGCTCGTTATCCAGGTATTCGCGCACCCGCTTCATGCGTCCGCCGGTCATGGTGTGCTCGCCGGTCTCCACCAGCGTGACCCGCCACGGCTCCACATGGCGTTGGTGAACCTCCATCCGGTTATGCTCCATGTCGAATGTAACGTCCGACATGTGAAGAAAGTAGTTGGCGAAATACTCTTTAATGAGGTAGCCCTTGTATCCCAGGCAGATCACGAAGTCATTGATCCCGTAATGGGAGTAGGTCTTCATGATGTGCCAGAGGATCGGCTTGCCGCCAATCTCGATCATGGGCTTCGGGCGCAGATGCGATTCTTCCGAGATGCGCGTGCCGAGCCCGCCCGCCAGGATCACCGCTTTCATGCCGTCGCCTCCTCGAGTAAATCCGGAATGCCGGCAATCTCGAACATCGATGGCACCGGCTGCCCTTCGAGATAGGCGAGATTCAGGCCAAAGGCCTGCTGCAGGAACTCATCAAGCACGGTCTTGTCCTGACCGCACTCGTCGAGCCGCACCAGCAATAGGCGGTACAGCGGCAGCGAGTACTTGCGCAAGCTCGCGCTCTCTATCAGTAAATCCAGAGCGGCCTGTTTGTCTCCCTGTCTATATGCGAACTCGGATAGCGCATAGGCTACCAGCCAGTGCTTACTCCACTTTGCAGAGATATTTTCCAGGAGGTTTTCCAGTCCCTGGTCGTTTCCAGAACGCAATGCGGCTACCACGGCGATGATGATCTCCTCCATGGGGTGCCAACGCCCGTTGAAGAAAACGCCATCGGCCGAATCTTGCTGAATCTGCCCCGGTTGACGATACGAGCCGACCCAACCTGCCACTTCCGTCTCGAACCATCGACAGAAGCCGGCGGCATCGAACAAAGGGCTGGCTTCGAACATCGGCCGGATCGACATGCGCAGTGCATTGAGATGTGCGACGTCGGCTGCAAGTCCTGCGGCCACATCAACGTATTCGGCCTCGGTCTGGCAAATCAGCCCATCTAGTCCCACTGCATGCAGATAGGACGTGGCAAGGCGTTCGTGACATGCCTGCCCCGAAAGCGTCACGATCGGTACCCCCATCCACAGCGCGTCGCACGCATTTGCACCGCCGGTCATGGGCGTGGTATCAAGCACGACATCGATATTGTGATACATCAGGTACTGGTTCTCGCTACGCCGAGGTACGCAAATCACCCGTTCGCTGTCTATGCCGGCCTGCGTCATGCGTCCAAGCAAGGGAACGCGCACCGCGTCGTTGTCCAGCCCGGCGCACTCCACCAGTAGCTTGCTGCCAGGAGAGCGCGCCAGCACCATGCCCCACAACCGCATAGTCCGGGTACTGATCTTGGCGATGTTGATGCAGCAGCCATAGGTCACATAGCCATTCGCCAGCGCCGGGGTGGCGCGGGTCCGGTATGCCGCGCCATATGCAGCCAGGGGCCGCACCACCAAGGGGTAATAGACTGCGCCCACTACCGGAGCGCGCAACAGTTGCTCGGTGTGATGGGCCTCATTGCCTGCAGGATCGGTGGACCAGTCAGTGAGCCGATAGTCAATCTGGCGCATGCCGGTGGAACCCGGGTATCCCATCCAGGTGAGTTGGATCGCAGCCAGCCGGTATGCCATGTAGCGCAGGGGCGTATTGCGGGTATAACCGCCCAGGTCGATCAGCACATCCAGCGCGGCATCGCGAATGGTTTCGACAATCGCGCCCTCAGGCTGGCCAGAGACGTCGACGAAACGATCCGAATAGTATTGAATCTTTTGCGTAACATTGTCCTGCCGGCCGTTCAACGAGAACACATGCACCTCGAACCGGGAATGATCGATATTCGCCAGGAACGGAATGATGAAATAGGCGCAGACGTGTGCGTAGAGGTCGTTAGAGAGCAGCCCCAGGCGAATACGTCCGCTATCCTTGGGCCTGGGCGGGTGATTGTTTGCAGCTCTCGGCGGGGTCAGCAGCGCGGCGCAGCTCTGCGCCTCACGCAGAATGTCCGACCCTTTGGTGTTCTCGTCGAACAGCATGGTAAACAGCAGGCTGAACCGGACCAGCTCGCTGCGCGGGGAAAGCGCGATGGCTTTGCGCAGCACGGCTACCGCTTCCGCGACGTCGCCGGTTTCTTTCAGCGTATTGGCGTAGTTCGACAGGACACCTGCATTGGCTGGAGCCAGCGCCAGCGCCCTTAGCGCAGCGTCCTTGGCGGCATAGTAGTCTTGCAGACTATACAAAACCGCCGAGTAGTTAGACCAGGCGGCCCAGAGTGACTGATCTATCCCTATCGCTGACTCGAGGAGGGCCTTGGCCTGCTCGTAGAGGCCGAGGTCCATCAGGATCTCGCCCGCCAGGATCCGCAGCACCGCGTTGCCAGCGAACTTCTCAAGCGCCTCGTCGGCAATCAGGCGAGCCTCCACGGTGGCGCCGAGGGCCATGTTGGAAAGCGCGCGCCAGTAGTAGGTATCCGGATGATTCTGGTCAATCTTCTCAGCCTGCTCGGCATGCCGGATGCAGTCGTGGAAGCGCTGAGCCGCATAGCTCGCCTTCGCCTGAGTCAGGTGGCGCGTTACTCGGGACGCGAGATGGATCTTCTGCATGATTTAGGAGTGTTGGACCTCAGTGGCAGGCAATGACACTGCGCGGCCGGCCCACGACAGATAGAAAACTGGAGGGCTTGGGAGCCCCTACAGACTGGGCCGACTTCAAACCGTCATATTCATCATTTCCTGATAAGCCGCCGTCAACCGGTTCCGCACCTGCACCCCAGTCTGGAACGACACATTGGCCTTCTGCATATCGATCATCACGTCGTTGAGCGCAACGCCGGGCTTGCCCAGTTCGAACGCCTCGGCCTGGCCGTAGGCATGCTCCTGCACGCTGCTGATACGTGCCAGCGAGCGCTGCAGTTCACCGGCGAAGCTGCCCGGCGCGGCGGCGGACGCAGCGTGGCTTTCCTGCCCGGTGGCGCTTTGGGCCAGTCCGCGCAGTTGCTGCAACATGCCGTCGATGGAAGAGATGGTAGTCATGGCGATCCGCTTGGAACCCGCCCCACCCAAGGCCAGCCCTGGCTGTCCGGGGGAAACCGGTTCGAGAAAAAGTCATTAAGGGTTGCGCCGGGCACCTGCCCGGGCCGCTGCCGGCAAACCTGCCGCGATGCGCCGCCAACACAACAAATACCGCATCCGCGCGCGCCGCCAGTGCCAGCCCCCGAAGCCTACCTGCGGCCCCAGCCGGGCCATTGCGGGAATTCGGGTGGAAAACGACGCCTATTCACCGAATTGTCGATACCCGCCTTCACCGATCATCGATACCGTGCCGAATCTGGGATGCCGCTGCCTTTGCGCGCCCGGTCCGGGACCCGAATCTCATCAACTATCGCGGGGAGTACGCGTGTTTTGTCAGCAGCGTGATCTTAGCCATGCCGAAGCCAGGGTTAGCCAGGCATGCCGGGGTGGACTGGGCAGCCAGAGCGGCGCCCGCCATCCGGCCCAGCCGGTCCTGGCCCATGCCGGCCCGGCCATGACGGGGGCGCGCGCATGAACGCCGTGACAGCCCTGTCGAACAAATCCGAGTTGTTCGCGCGCATCAAGACCAACCCGCGCCTGCCTCTGATGCTGGGCGGCGCGGCCCTTGCCGCAGCCATCGCGGTGGGGGTGCTGTGGTCGCGTGCGCCGGACTACAAGGTGCTCTACAGCAACCTGTCCGAGCGGGACGGCGGTGCCGTCATCGCCTCCCTGCAGCAAATGAACGTGCCGTACAAGTTCGCCGAAGGCGGCGGTGCGGTGATGGTCCCCTCCGAGAAGGTCCACGAGACCCGGCTCCGCCTGGCTTCGCAAGGCCTGCCCAAGAGCGGCACCACCGGCATGGAGCTGATGGATACGCAGAAGTTCGGCATCAGCCAGTTTGCCGAGCAGGTCAACTACCAGCGCGGCCTGGAAGGCGAGCTGGCCCGCTCGATCGAGTCGATCGCCGCGGTGCAGTCGGCGCGCGTGCACCTGGCCATTCCCAAGCCCACGCTGTTCGTGCGCGATCGCCAGAAGCCGACTGCCTCGATCGTGCTGCAGCTCTATCCGGGCCGCGCGATCGACGACGGCCAGGTGGCCGCGATCGGCCACCTGGTCTCGTCCAGCGTGCCGGAACTCACGCCGAAATCGATCTCCATCGTCGACCAGCACGGCAACCTGCTGTCGGGCAGCGGCACCAACGAGCGCATGCTCGATGCCGGCCAGATCAAGTACGTGCAGGCGCTGGAGCGCAACTACGCGCAGCGCGTCGAAGCCATCCTGGCGCCGATCCTCGGCCAGGACAATGTGAAGGCACAAGTCACCGCCGACGTGGATTTCTCCATCGTCGAGCACACCGACGAGTCCTTCAAGCCTAACCAGGACCCCACCCGCGCCGCCATCCGCAGCCAGCAGTCCAGCGAATCGAGCCAGCAAGGCGCGGCGCCGGTCGGGGGCGTGCCGGGCGCGCTGTCCAACCAGCCGCCCGCGCCGGCCACGGCACCGATCGCCACGGCCCAGCCGCCGCGGCCGGGGCAGCCGAACCAGCCAGGACAGCAGCCGGGCCAGCAAGGCCAGCAGGCTCAGCCCGGCCAGGCCCAGGCCGGCGCCACCGCCACGGCCCAGACCGGCCCGAGCAGCAGCCGCCACGACGCCACCACCAACTACGAACTCGACCGCACCGTGCGCCATGTGCAGCAAGCACCGGGCGGCGTGAAGCGCCTGTCGGTGGCGGTGGTGGTGAACTACCGCCAGAAGGCCGGCGCCAACGGCAAGATCGTGTCCGAAGCCCTGCCCGCCGCGCAGCTTGCCCAGATCGAGAACCTGACCAAGGAAGCGATGGGCTTCTCGGCCGACCGGGGCGACTCGCTCAACGTGGTCAACAGCCCGTTCACCGCGGATACCGACATCAAGCCGGAACTGCCGCTGTGGAAGCAGCCCGAGATGATCGCGCTGGCCAAGACCGGCGCGGGTTACCTGCTGCTGGCCCTGCTGGCGCTGTTCGTGTGGTTCAAGGTGGCACGCCCGGTGCTGCGCAAGTACACCGCGCCGCCGCTGCCGCCGCCACAGGAAAAGACCGACAGCAACGAAGCCATCTTGCTGCCGCCTGAAGAGCCGGCCAATCCGGAAGTCCTGCGGCTCGCCGCTAAATATGAAAGCGATCTCGCCCTGGTGCGTGACGCCGCGCAACGCGACCCGCGCCTGGTTGCCAGTGTGATCAAGAACTGGATGTCAAGCGATGACCGATGAAGGATTGCAGAAGAGCGCCATCCTGATGATGTCGCTCGGTGAAGATGCCGCAGCGGAAGTATTCAAGCACCTCGGCCCGCGCGAGGTGCAGAGCCTGGGCGCGGCGATGGCCACGCTCAACTCGGTGACGCGCGAGCAGATGTCCTCGGTGCTGGCCGAGTTCCGCGCGGAAACCGAACAGTACCTCGCGCTCAACGTCGATTCGAGCGCCTTTATCCGCAGCGTGCTGAACAAGGCGCTGGGCGAGGAACGCGCGCTGTCGGTGATCGAGGACATCCTCGAATCGCGCGACCCGGGCGCCGGCATCGATTCGCTGAACTGGATGGATTCCACCTCGGTGGCCGAACTGATCCGCGACGAACACCCGCAGATCATCGCCACCATCCTGATCCACCTGGACCGGCAGAAGTCGTCCGAGATCGTCGGCATGTTCACCGAGCGCCTGCGCCAGGACGTGATCCTGCGGATCGCCACCTTCGGCGGCGTGCAGCCGGGGGCGTTGCAGGAACTGACCGACGTGCTGACCAAGCTGCTGGCGGGCCAGAGCCTCAAGCGCAGCCGCATGGGCGGCGTACGCACGGCGGCCGAGATCATCAACCTGATGAGCACGGCCCACGAAGAAGCGGTGATCGAAGGCGTGCGCCTGCACGACGCCGACCTCGCGCAGAAGATCATCGACGAGATGTTCCTGTTCGAGAACCTGCTCGAAGTGGACGACCGCGGCATCCAGCGGGTGCTCAAGGAAGTGGCCACGGAATCGCTCATCGTCGCGCTCAAGGGCGCGCCGGTGGAGCTGCGCGACAAGTTCATCCGCAATATGTCGACCCGCGCCGGCGAAATGCTGCGCGAAGACCTCGAAGCGCTGGGCCCGGTACGGGTCTCGCAGGTCGAGGCCGAACAGAAGAACATCCTCCAGGTGGTAAGACGCCTGGCCGAAGCCGGCGAAGTTGTAATCGGTGGTGGCGACGATGCCTACGTCTGAACGTGCCCTGCGCCAGTTCCGCGACCTTGCCGCGGACAGCGACTACGTCGAAACACGCGGCGACCAGCGCGGCAATGCCCACGGCCGCCGCGGCGCGGGCAACCGCGCCACGCCACGGGAGACCGGCTTCGAGAGCTTTGCCGCGCCGGCGGACCGCGGCGAGCAAAAGAACGGCTGGCAGCGCTGGCAGATGGTGTCGCTGGATCCACGCAAGGCCGAGCCGGAGCCGACCGAGTTCCTGCCCTTCGAGCCGGCGCCGCCGCCGATCGACTTTGCCGCGCTCGACGCCATGCGCGAAGGCGCGCGCAAGGAAGGCTACGCCCAGGGCTATACCCAGGGCCAGACCCAGGGCTACGGCGACGGCCACCGCGAAGGTTATGCGCGCGGCCTGGAAGGCGCCCGCAGCGAAGCCGCCCACCTGCAGCAACTCGCCGCGACCTTCAGCCACTCGCTTGGACGCGTGGACGAAGAAGTGGCCCAGACCCTGATCGCCCTGGCGCTGGATGTGGCGCGCCAGCTCGTGCAGCAGGCCGTGCTGGCGGATCCCGCCATCCTGTTGCCGGCAGTGCGCGAACTGCTGGCGGCCGAGCCTGCGCTGTCGGGCTCGCCCTGCCTGCTGCTCAACCCGGACGATGTCGCGCTGGTGGAAGCCCACCTGGCCGGCGAACTACAAGCCGCCGGCTGGAGCGTGCGTGCCGACCCGGCGGTGGCGCGCGGCGGCTGCGTGGCGAGCGCCGCCAGCGGCGAACTCGATGCCACGCTGTCCACGCGCTGGAGCCGCGTGGTCAAGGCGCTTGGGCGCGACGACCCGTGGGAGCCGCCCCATGCCTGATAGCGCGGCCCATAAGCACTTCACTGCGGACTCCACCGCGGACTTCACCGCTGCCGGCGTGCCGGGCCTGCATGGCCAGCGCTGGCGCGACGCGCTCGCCGCGGCCTCGGCCGGCATTGCCGAGATCGACAGCAAGCGCAGTTGCGGCCGCCTCACCCGCGCCGCCGGCCTGGTGCTGGAAGCCGTGGGCCTGCGCCTGCCGGTGGGCAGCGACTGCCTGATCGAACTGCCCGGCGGGCAGATGTCCGGCAAGCCCTCCGGCCCGCGCCTGGCCGAGGCCGAAGTGGTCGGCTTCGGCGCCGACCGGCTTTACCTGATGCCGCAATCCGACGTGGTGGGCCTGGTGCCCGGCGCGCGCGTCTATCCGCTCGAACCCACGCCATTGCCCAGCGGCGACACCGCCCCGCGCGAACCGGGCTCGAAACGCCTGCCCGTGGGCGAAGGCCTGCTCGGGCGCGTGCTCGATGCGGCCGGGCGTCCGCTGGACGGGCTGGGCCCCATCACTGCCGCCACCGAGGTCACGCTGGGCGGCACGCAGATCAACCCGCTGTCGCGCGCGCCCATCGAAACCGTGCTGGATGTGGGCGTACGCGCCATCAACGGCATGCTTACCGTCGGCCGCGGCCAGCGCATGGGCTTGTTTGCCGGCTCCGGCGTGGGCAAGAGCGTGTTGCTGGGCATGATGGCGCGCTACACCAGCGCCGAAGTGATCGTCGTCGGCCTGATCGGCGAGCGCGGGCGCGAAGTGAAAGACTTCATCGAGAACATCCTGGGACCGGAGGGGCGCGCGCGCTCCGTGGTGGTGGCCGCGCCGGCCGACACCTCGCCGCTGCTGCGCATGCAGGGCGCTTCCTATGCGACGCGCCTGGCCGAGTATTTCCGCGACCAGGGCCGCCATGTGCTGCTGATCATGGACTCGCTCACGCGCTACGCGATGGCCCAGCGCGAGATTGCGCTGGCCATCGGCGAGCCGCCCGCTACCAAGGGCTATCCGCCCTCGGTGTTCGCCAAGCTGCCCACGCTGGTGGAGCGCACCGGCAACGGCCCCGAAGGCGGCGGCTCGATCACCGCCTTCTACACGGTGCTGACCGAGGGCGATGACCAGCAGGACCCGATCGCGGATTCCGCGCGCGCCATTCTCGACGGCCATATCGTGCTATCGCGCAGCCTGGCGGAATCCGGCCACTACCCTGCCATCGACGTGGAGGCCTCGATCAGCCGTGCCATGACGGCGCTGATCGAGCCGCCGCAGTTTGCCTCGGTGCGGCGCTTCAAGCAGCTGATGTCGCGCTACCAGCGCAACCGCGACCTGATCAGCGTGGGCGCCTATGTGCCGGGCAACGATCCGGAACTGGATCTCGCCATTCACCTGCATCCGCAGATGGAAGCGTTCCTTCAGCAGGACATCCACGAGCGCGCCGGCTACGACGACTCGATCGGCCAGTTGCATAGTCTCTTCCAACGGAGTGAACATGGCTAAGCCATCTGCATTGAATACCTTGGCCGACCTGGCCCAGAACGATACGGATGCCGCCGCGCGCGAGCTGGGACGGCTGCAGGGCCTGCGCAACCAGGCGGAGCAGCAACTGGCCGCGCTCACCCAGTACCGGCAGGAATACCGCGAGCGCATGCAGGCCATCGCGCAAGACGGCATGACCTCCACGCGCTGGCAGGACTTTGCGCAGTTCCTGGCCTCGCTCGATACCGCCATCCGCCAGCAGACGGAATCGCTGGCCAGGGCCGAGGCGCAGTTGCTGGCCGGGCGCGCCAACTGGCAGCAGCAGAAACGCCGCCAGAACTCATTCGACACCCTGATTACCCGCGCGGAGACGCGCGAACACCTAGCCGGCACGCGTCGCGAACAACGCGACACCGACGAATACGCCGCCCGCCCGCGCCCCCCGCCTGCAAGTCGCGGGCCGCCACCGCTAAGCCGCCCAGCAAGACCGGATCCCAACATGATCGATATCAGCCAGATTGTCAGCAATGCCGCCAGCACGGCGGCCTCCTCGCGCAACGCCAACAACACCGGCGGCGCCGATGCGAAGCCGCAGGGGTTCGGCGATGCGCTGGCGCGCGCCCGCAGCGAGGACCGCACCAGCAGCAACCAGAGCGCCGGCAGCAATAAATGCGCCGACAGTGCCCCCGCCCGCGCCGACGCAAACGGCAAGGATGGCGCCGCCGCCGACAACGGTCCTGCCCAAGCCACGCAAGCCGCGCAAGGCAACGCGGTAGCTGCCAAGCCGTCGCGCCGCCAGGACAAGAAAGACGAGCAGGGCCAGGAAGTGGCGGCGGGGGCCCCCCCCCCCCCCCCCCCCCCCCCGCCGCTGCGCTTGCCGCCCTGCTGGCGCCACAAGCAGCCCAGCCTGCCACGCCGGCAGCCAACGGCGCGCAAACTGCCGCGGCCGGACTGCCCGGCACGGCTGCCCTGGGCACCCAGGCCGGCCTGAAGGACCTGACGGCCTCCGCCCTGGCCACCACCGCGGCCACCACGCCCGACGACGCCGCACCGGCAAGCTCGGCGGCAGCCGATACGCTGGCCACCATCGCCTCCCAGCGCGCCGCGCTGCAGCCCGCCCCGCAAACGCCGGCCAGCACCCAGGCCGCGGCCACGGACAAGCCCGCTGCCACCCCGGCCAGCGACGCTGCCAAGGCCAGCCCGGACCTGGCCGCCAGCCTCGCGGCTGCAGTGGCGGGCCAGCAAGCCGGCAAGGGACAGTCCGGCGCCGGGCAGCAGGAGACCGCCGGCCAGCCGTACAAGGGCCAGCTCCAGCTTGGCGAAGCCAGCAAGGACAGCATGCCTCAGGTTGCCGCCACCGCCGCGCCAGCCAACCCGATACAACTGGCCGCAGCCATGCGCGCCGCCGAGCCGGCCAGCACCGAAGCCGCGCCCGCCGGCGTGGCCGCCACGCCGATGATGGCCGCCAGCACCATGGCGGCGAGCCAGGCGCCCACCGCCGGCGGCCTGTCGCCAGCCACCTCGCTGCCGATCGCCCCGCCGGTAGGCGACGGCCAGTGGCCGCAAGCGCTCGGCCAGCAGATGGTGCGCCTGTCGACCCAGGGCAACCACACCGCCGAGCTGCAGCTCAACCCGCCCGATCTCGGCCCGCTCAAGGTCGTGCTCAACGTCGTCAACGACCAGGCCCAGGCTCAGTTCGTCTCGCCCCACGCAGCCGTGCGTGCCGCGGTCGAAGCAGCGCTGCCGCAGTTGCGCACCGCGCTGGCGGACAACGGCATCCAGCTTGGCCAGACCTCGGTCGGCGCCGACAGCTTTGCCGGCCAGGCCGGCAACGGTCAGCAGCAACAGCAACGCCAGCCCGGCGGCCCGCAAAACGGCTTCGGCACGCTGGCAGGCGCCACCACGGCGCCTGTCAATGCCGGCCCCGCCGCGCCGGTGGCGCGCACCCTCGCGCGCGGCGAGGTCGACACCTTCGCCTGACCGGACGCGGGCGACGGGGGCTGCGGCGCCTATGCCGCAGCCCCCGCAGCAGCCACGCGCGTTCGCGCTTACCATGTCGTTTTAGCGCAGGGCTGCAGCGCCCGCCCGCCAGAACGCCATGACCTTTGACCTGTTCGACTCCCTGCCGCAAGACGCACCCCATGCCGAGCCGATCGTGCCCGGCGCGGTGGTATTGCGCGGCTTCGCGCGCGAGCATGACCAGAGCCTGCTGGACGCCGTGCGCGGCATTGCCGCGCAAGCGCCATGGCGCCACCTCATCACGCCGGGCGGCCTGCGCATGTCGGTGGCCATGACCAACTGCGGCCCGTTTGGCTGGGTCTCGGATCTCACAGGCTACCGCTACGAAGCGGCCGATCCACTTAGCGGCCAGCCATGGCCGGCCATGCCGGCGGCGTTCCTGTCCCTGGCGCGCGAAGCCGCCGCCACTGCCGGCTTTGCGGATTTCGTGCCGGACGCCTGCCTGCTCAACCGTTACGCGCCCGGCACCCGCCTCTCCCTGCACCAGGACCGCGACGAGCTCGACCTGCGCGCGCCCATCGTCTCGGTTTCGCTCGGCCTGCCCGCCATATTCCTGTTCGGCGGCCTGCGGCGCGCCGAGCGCCCGCTACGCGTGCGGCTGGCGCATGGCGACGTGGTGGTTTGGGGCGGCCCAGCGCGCCTGGCGTTCCATGGCATCGCGCCCTTGGCGGACGGCGACCACGCGCTGCTGGGGCGCGAGCGGATCAACCTGACCTTCCGCAAGACACGCTAGCGGGCGACGCGGCACCAGTCCCCGTCAGCCCGCTTCATCGAGCAGCGCCAGGCGGCTTTCGTCGGGAAAGGTCCGTACGCGGTACCTGACGGGATAGAGCGCTTCTTCCTCGACCAGATCGCCAAGCAGCGCCAGCGCCTGCTGCCATGCCACCACCCGCGTCTTCCCCGGGGCATCGTCGGCATCGGGCCGCACCAGGGCGATACGGTCCGTGCGCGGCAGCGAGGTGTCCACGCCGCAGGTCCAAGTGGCGACCGAAAACGAGGCCACGGGATCGTCCTGCTGGCCGTAGAGCAGGTAACTCGCCAGGAACACACCAGCGCCGGCGTGCTCGTTCAGGCGATCGATGGCAGCCTTCTGCGTGTCGTATTCTTCCTTTTGGTACAGCCGTTTGAGGTGGGCAAGATGCCGTGCCGCCTGCGCGCCGGCCGGCACGAAATGCGACACGTCCGGGCCAGACGGCACGGCGTGCGCCGCGTGCCAGGCGTCCGCGGGCCCGTAGCGGAACATGGCAGGCGAGATCGTGCGGCCCTGCCGCGAAGCCTGCAGGCTCAGCTCCACCATGTGCAGTTGCCCCGCTTCGTCCTGGTCGCCGGTCACCAGCAGTACCTCGCGGGTGGGCAACATGAACACCGGGCGGCCGCGCACCGGCACCCGCTGCAGCACATCCGGCAGCAGCGCACGGCTAGCCTCGTAGCCATCACTCCAGGCGCCCTGGTACACGCCCTGAGCCACCTGCACGAAGGCCTCGGCGGTGTGGTCGCGCAGGTTGTCGGCCGCGATCCGCAGCGCCTGGTCCAGGGTCAGTTGCCAGGAGGCGGAGGGGCCGTTCAACAGGGTCGAGGTGGTTTCCGGGTAGTCCACCGCCAGGAGGATCACGCAATCGTCGCCGAAGGGCAGGCAGGCGGCCTGGAAGCTCGAGGCATCGCCCTCGGTGCGCATGTGATGCAGCCGGATTTCATCGATCAGCGAGCGGCTGCGGATCAGCGGGCGGAGCATGGGGCCGGCCTCTGACAGCAAGGCAGGCGTAGCCTGGCCGCTGGAGCACAAGGTCGCCACGAAGCTGTGCAGCGCCTTGTCGCGCTGTGCGCCGCGCGTCTCGCAATACGCCCGGTAGGCATTGTGGAGGTTGAAAAAGGCATTGCGCCCGTGCTCCAGCCGGAACTCGTCCGCATTGAATTCCAGGCGGCCCTCGAAACCCTGGCGCCTGGCCGCGGCAATGAAATGCGCCGCGAAACGGTCCGGCGGCGGCTTGCGCAGGAAGAGCGAATCGAAGAAACCCATGACGATGGCGTGGCGCGGGTGGCATTGCTCACACCTTACCCCATGTCGCGCCTGTGCCGCGCGGCCGGCGCGCCCGGCTATGCGGCCTGCCGCGCTAACCCGGCCTCAGTCGACCCAGTTGACCTTGGCAAATTTGCGCGAGAAGGCTTCCGGCATCGGTACCACCTTCTTGATCTGGTAGTTAAAAAAGACAAAACCGGACTTGGCCATGGCCACCAGCGCCTGGTCCTGCGGGCGCGTGATGCGGAAAGTGATGTCGCCACCGTATCGATTGAAATCCATCACCCCGACTTCGAACAGCAACTGGTCGCGGGCGTGCGCCTCGTTGCGGTAGGTGGTGGCGAGGTCGCTGACGATGATGCCGACGCCGTCGCCCTGGGTTTCCTGGATGCCGAATTCGAAGAGGAAACGGGCACGGGCCTCGGAGATCATCGAGATCATTGAGTCGTTGCCGAGGTGGTTGGCTGAGTTGATGTCGGTTACGCGTACTGTGAGGTGGGTGGAGTAGCAGTACTGGTCTTCGGGGAATTCGAGTTTGAGGCGGGCCATGATGCTAAGGGGGAAAACTAGGTAAGGTTTCATCCGCACTACGTGCGGTTGTTCGGGCTGATGCCGCGCTGGTGGGTTGGCGCAGGCTGCGCTGTTCAATCTAGGATTATTCGATGTGGATTGGGGATTTTTGTGAATTATGTGTTTTAGATTTTGGGAATTGGGGGGTGAAACGGTGGTCTTTTTAGGTTATTTGGTTATTTTATTGGCGGTGTTGGTTTTTGCACCCAAAGGAA
>NZ_JFJV02000138.1:0-64 GCF_000611145.1 Cupriavidus sp. SK-3
GTGGTGGGGCGGGCGCGGTGGTGAAGGCCTCTGGGGCATATCACCCGGTGCCACCGCGCCCACG
>NZ_JFJV02000138.1:161-579 GCF_000611145.1 Cupriavidus sp. SK-3
GGGGGCCCGCATTCAGTCGCCTGCGGCCTCGCTCACGGATTGGTAGCGAACCGCACAACACCATCGGCAGATTATTCCGTGCTCGCTGACCGGGCCACGGCACCCACCACGAAACGAGGCCGGCTGTATTCGGTCACAGCCAGCGCCGGTACGGCAGGGTATCGAATGGCATGGCATTTGCCGTTAGAGACATAACCACGAAACCAGCGGCGCATGAAATACCGCGGCCCTTTGCACCGCGAACGGCAGATGGCCGAACGGGCAGCGCGCTCGCCATCGGGGGCTCCACCACGAAACCCGTGCGGCGCGCGGCGGTGCAGCCGTTAAAGCCGGTAGAACATGCCAGCCGAAGCCACTGCCCGTACGACGCGATCACTGCCGCCGAATAGCCTTATTGCTCTGCCCCCGGCAGGGTCGG
>NZ_JFJV02000138.1:687-29233 GCF_000611145.1 Cupriavidus sp. SK-3
TTCAAACAAGACCACGCAGCGAAAAAACCGCACCAAGCCCTTGAGTCCAACAACCAACAACCAACAACCCAAACCACCCACTCAAACCATCAAACCCCATCAAAAAACCACCCAACCATTAAGCCTTACAATTCCCCACCCCCCCAGGAAAACACAAAAATGGATTCCCGCCTGACCGAACTCGAAATCAAGGTTGCCTTCCAGGACGACCTCCTCGACAGCCTCAACCTCGCCGTAGCACGGCAACAACGCCAGATCGACCTGCTGCAAGAGCAGTTGCAGGCGCTCTACCAGCAAATGCGCTCCAGCGGCACCGGCGGCACCGAAGGCGGCCCACAGCACGAAATCCCGCCACATTATTGAGAACACATGGCGGCACGCCAAAACGGCAAAATCCGCCACGATTGAACAAAGCCACCACCACCGCGGTCAGACCGGGTAACGCGCAAAACGCCAACCTGGAGGCACCGCACCATGCCGCCCATGCAACCCCGCACCCCGCTCCTGCCCGCACGGTCCATCCGGGCCAGGACCTTGAAAGCCGTCACGGCACTCACCATGCTTGGCGCCGCCACCGCCTGGGCCGGCTATAACGTCTGGACCGGCGAATACACATTCACCCGCGAGGAATTGCAAGCCGCCGTGGAAAAGCGCTTTCCCGCGACGCTGCGTTATGGCCAGGTAATCGACGTGCAACTAACGCATCCGCGCCTGGTATTCGACGGCGCCAATAATCGCGTGACCACCCAGATGGACGCTCAACTCGGCAATACTCTGCTGCCGGCGCCGCCGATCAACGGCACGCTTTCGCTCAGCAGCGCACTCAAATACGATCCGGCAAAACGCGCCGTGCTGCTCGACAATCCATCCGTCGAGCGGGTCCAGGTAAGCGGCATGCCGGCGCAATACGGGGAGCAACTGAACGCGATCGGCGCCGTGGTGGCGCAGCAGTTGCTACGCGATTACCCGCTTTACACCTTCACGCCGGAGCAATTGCGCATCGCCGGCAAGGATGTGGAGCCAGGCGCCATTACCGTGCTGCCCGATGGCATCAAGGTCCAGGTCAATACGCGTTAAACGCAATACGTATTGCGTATTCGCATCGATTGCCCCTGCCATTGCCGTGCAGGAAATGTTGTATCCGCGCACGCATTCAGCCAGGAACCACACCGATTAATATCACGGCGCGCGAGTAATCGCGCGCGACCGGTTATACTCCGCGCTCCTACAACTAACGGGTAAATACAAATGGCCGTAGCAAAGAAAGTCGCAACCAGCGCAGCAGCAAAGACCAAGCCGGCAGCCGCCAAGAAGGCAGCAGCACCGGCAAAGAAGGCCAGCGTGCTGGCTCGCGAACTGGCAGCTGCAAAGAAGGGCCTGCTGAAGCTGCGCGCTGACGCGAAGAAGGCGATCGAAGCCGCCAAGCGCGAAATCAAGGTGGCTGCCGAAGCCGCCAAGCAAGCCGTGCTGGCAGAGCGCCAGGCCGCCAAGGAAAAGCTGGCAGCACAAAAGGCAAAGGCCAAGCCCGCTGCCAAGAAGCCGGTGGTGAAGGCCGCCGTGGCAAAGAAGGCTGCAGCCAAGCCGGCCGCCGCCAAGAAGGCAGCTGCACCGAAGGCCGCCAAGCCGGCCGCCGCTCCCAAGGCAGCAGCGCCGAAGGCTCCCCGGAAGGCCGCCGCCAAGAAGCCGGCAGCACCGAAGAAGGCCGTGGCCGTCAAGGTCGAGGCAGAAGCGCCTGTCGCCGCGAAGTAAATCGCGCGAGGGCCAGCACGGCAGGCGGCCCGGACATGCGCGCGGCAATCCGCGCCATGCTTCGGTCCCCTTTCGCGCACCACTTCTGTGCGAACCGGCTGGCGCCTGGCAGGGCCAGCCGGACATCTCCTTTCGAAATCCCCGGACTTTCCGGCAGTCCTGACCGATCGGCCAATTCGACACGATCGCGGCACGATCGCGTGAACACGCGCCCCGATCACCCCGCATTCCCGGCATCATTTCCGCCAGGTCTTAAGCCAATGCTTAAGCCAATACTCCAACCAAGCGTTGAGCGGACACCCGGGCGGAAGACGCAAATCACCCTTTCCGCGATTCCCTGCCCCCGGCGTTAGCCAGAATCCATCCCGGCAATTCAGCCTGCGATCCGTCAGCATTCGGCCGGCAGTTTCCTATTTCCGGAATACCAGGCTGAAGTTATTGGCCGGCATCGGGATGGGCTCATCCATGCGGAAACCCGCGGCCTGGCCCAGCGCCGCCACGTCTTCCATATTGCGCACGCCCCATTCCGGGTCGGCATTGCGCAACTGCGCATCGAACGCGGCATTGCTCGGCGCGGTGTGTTCGCCGTTGCGCCGGTAGGGGCCGTACAGGTAAAGCACGCCGCCGGCGGGCAACAGGCGCCCGGCGCCGGCGAACAGCGCCTGGGCCGCCGTCCACGGCGCGATGTGGATCATATTGATGCACACCACGGCCTGCGCCGCTTCGATGCCCCAGGATGGCTGGTGCACGTCCAGCACCAGCGGCGCAAGCACGTTGGCCACGCCGGCATGCGCGGCCCAGCCTTCGATCGACGCGCACGCCGCCGCGTCGGGATCGCTCGGCTGCCAGGTCAGCCCCGGCAGCGCGGCGGAAAAATACGCCGCGTGCTGGCCGGTGCCGCTGGCGACTTCCAGCACCAGGCCCCTCTGCGGCAATACCCGGCGCAGCACGGCCAGGATGGCATCGCGGTTGCGGTCGGTGGCCGGCGCGATCCGGCGCGCGTCAAGCTGGCCATCTTGGTTCGGCATGTCGTTTCTCCTGTTTTGGGAACGGAATAGGGCAATTGGACAATAGGGCAATAGGGCAATAGGGCGCGGAACATCGAGCCACCGGCAATATGCTGCCGCAAGCGTAGCAGGCATGCCCTATCCCCCGCCACCGGGGCCGCCGGCGGCCTGTCCGGCTGCTCACGCCGCCAAACCCGGGGGCACAAAACAAAACGCCCCCGACGACATTGTCATCGGGGGCGTTCTGCCGCGCCCGCCTGGACCGTCCCGCGGCCAGGATTACCGGTGCCTGCGCACCGGGCTCAACCTCCCGCGTGGTCGCGTGGTGCAGTCCGCACTCAGGCCTTGCTCGTCTTCACGCTGGTCACATCGGCCGTCAGGTAGCCGACTGCCGCACCGAAGCGGTCCTTGTAGTTGGCACGGACCAGCGGATCCAGCGCGGCCTTCACGGTGTTATGCAGGCTGCTCCAGTCGCCGGCGTGCTGGAAGTTGCTCATGATGTAGGTCCAGCCGTTGAGCTCATCGACCGCATGCAGGCCGGTCGATTCGCCGCCCGCCGGCACCGACAGCAAGCGCGACAGCTTCTTCGTGTCGACGTTGTAGGCCCACAGGAAGTTGTTGACGTGCTGGCTGCTGTCCTCGCCGATAAACAGGGTGCGCAGCTTCTCCGAGAACTTGAGGTTGTCCGGATTGGCGATCATCTCGGGGTCGCCGGTATTGCCCAGCGCGTCCGCGCCGATGTCCTTGCCGACGATCAGGGCCTTGGTATGCACCGGCACCCATTCGCTGTTGATCGCGGCCCCGTCCAGGTCCTTCTGGCCGCCGGCGAGGTTGTGCTGCATCACGCCGCCAGCCTTGAGGCCCGGGGCCGGCACCGAGATGCCGCTTTGTGCATTCCAGCCCTTGGCGTTGTTCGTGACCATCGAGTCCTGGATGTTCTGCAGCGCGGAGTAGGCCACCTTGTCCTTGATATTGACGGTGGTGCCTTCCATCTTGGTGAAGCCCATGCTGCCGCCCTTCAGGTAGGCGTAGCGGTGGGTTTCCAGGAAGGCGGCGGCCTTGTCCTTGCCCGGCAGGATCTTGACCCATTGCGCCTTGCCGCCGGAGAAGATCTTGGTGTATGCGGAGTCGCTGGGATCGGTCCACTTGACGTCCATGACGTCGACCGGGCGGTTCGACTTGGCCATCGCCTCGACTTCGGCGCTGGTGGCATGGCCGAGCCTGACCCAGGACAGGTCGGCGCCGGGAGCCGCCGGATCGATGGAGAAGCCAGCGCCGATCTTGGCGACGTACAGCGTGCCCGCGGAGAGGTCCTTCTCCTTGTCGGCCACGAACATGAACAGCCCGCTGTTGGTGGCGTCGTCACCCATCAGCACGGTGCGGTTGTCGGGCATCACCTGCACCAGTTCGTGCGAGATGCGGCCCAGGCAATAGTGCTTCTTGATGGTGCCGGTGCCGTCCGGATTGACCGTCACTTCGGGCAGATGGCCATACAGATAGGGATTGAACGCGATGTTCGCATTGCCGTAGAGGTTCTTGGCGAACTTCGTGTACTGGTCGATCTGGTCGGAATAGGATCCCACGCCTGTACTCACATCCGCCGCATTGGGGAACGTTTCCGGCTCATACTCTTCACTGGACAAGTGGGTGTTCCACGGCGACAGGCTGGCGCCGCAGGTGATCCACAGGCCGTTGACGCCCGAGGTGTCGACGTTGTGGTACTTGACCAGCGCCAGCTTGCCGGTGGCCGGGTCCTGGTCCAGCGTGAGCACGGCGATCGGCGACGGCAGGCGGCCGTAGGTGTCGGTGCCGAGCTGGTCGCGCGTGGTGTATTCGAACTGCACGACGGCGAATACCGTGTTGCCCTTCACGCCGGCCACCTTGGCGCCGTCGATCTTGAGCAGCGAGGTGCCGTCCGGCGAGTCCGAGAAGAACTGGCGCTCCTTGCCGGCCACCGACGTGTCGATGATGGGCTGGTTGTTGATGTCGACATAGCCGCCCGCGAGGATGGTGCCGCCCACGCCGTCCGGGACCATGTCGCCAGTGACGAAGAAGGGCTGGTAGGCTAGCTTGAAGGTCTGGCTGCTACCATCGCTGAACGATACCTTCAGGCTCGAACCCACCGTGGTGGTCGCCATCGCGGCCGGGTTGGCCAGCGTGGGCGCCGCCATGCCGGTGAACTCGGCGGTGGTGAAGGTGGCGGCGGCGGGCGTGCCGGGCGCCGGTGCCGGCGCCGGCACCGGCGCGGCTACCGCGTCGCCGTCTCCGCCGCAGCCGACCAGGAAGGCGGAAGCGCCAAGGCCCAGCGGCAGCATGGGTGCGCCGGCCAGAAATTTAAGCGCCTTGCGGCGGGATGCGTCCGGTTTGTCGAGCATTCTTCTTTCCCGTTTCGATTATGTGAGTGATTGGGCGGCACGCGCTGCGCCGCCTTGCCGCGCGCTTGTGGGGAGCCGCGTGGCGTTCAGGCCGACTCGCATCCTATGAATGATTTGTTACAACTTGTTGAAAGTGTCTTAAATTGCAGACATCCAGGGGCCGTCCGCGCAATCAGCGCAATCCGCACATCCCGGACGGCCGGGGCCGCTGTTGTACACTGGCGCACGCTCCCTGCCAGGAGCCGATTCCCTTAGCTCTCAGCCCGCTGGCGCCGCTTTTGGCCCGCCGTGACGTGGCCCCACCCGTGCCGACCTACACCCTCGCTTCTCCCGTCCAGGCGGACCTGGAAATCCGCAAAAGCCGTTTCATCGGCTACGCAATTCCCGTGCAGGACCGCGCAGCGGCCATGGCCGAACTACAGCGCCTGCGCGAAGCGCACGCCACCGCCACCCATGTCTGCTGGGCCTTGCTGGCGGGCGGCCAGTCCGGCATGTCGGACGATGGCGAGCCTTCCGGCACCGCCGGCCGGCCCATGCTGGAGGTATTGCGCCACCATGAACTGGAGGGCGTGCTGGCGGCCGTGGTGCGCTACTACGGCGGCATCAAGCTGGGCGCGGGTGGACTGGTGCGGGCCTATACGGATGCCATCGCCGCGGCCCTGAAGGATGCGCAGCCCATCGAGCGCATCGCCTATGCCGAACTGGTTGCGGAGGTGGACTACGCCGACGAGGCGCGCGTGCGCCGCTGGATCGAGCAGGAGGGCCACATGCTGGCGCATGGCGAGCATGGCACGGCCGCGCGGCTGACGATCCGCCTGCCGGCCAGCGCACTGGACGCGGCACGTGCCGCGCTGCGCGACGCCACGCATGGCCGCGCCCGCTTTCCCGGCGCGGACGATGGCGAGGCGCAGTCATGAGCAACGGCCCGCACGCACCCGATCTGAGATCCGGCGACGCGGCCGGTGCCACCACACCACCCTCGCCGGCCTTTGCCGCGCGCGTCGAGCCGCTGGGCAGCAGCTTTCCCGCCTTGCCCACGCAAACGCTGCTGGAAGCCGCGCTGCTCGCCGGCGTGCAACTCCCCAGTTCGTGCCGCAATGGCACCTGCCGCACCTGCCTGTGCCGGCTGTCCGCGGGGCGAATTGCCTATCGCATCGAGTGGCCGGGCGTGAGCTACGACGAGCGCGACGAGGGCTATATCCTGCCTTGCGTGGCGTACCCCGAGAGCGATGTGGTGATAGAGGCGCCGCTGGCGGTCCAGCCGGGCGCTGCCCAGCCTTAAGCCACTCTCACCAATTTGCGCCTTCGCGCCGGCGCGGCCCGCGCAGCGAGGCACTGCATGAAGAACTGCCACGCGATACGCAGCGCATCCGGGCCGGAAGGATCGGCAAAGGCCTGGCTGGACGGGCCGCCGCTCCATGCATGCCCGAGCCCTTCGATCCGCACCAGGCGGACATAGGGCTGCCGCTCGCTCGACCATGCATAGACGCTGAAGGGCCGCCGCTGCCCGCGCCGCCCCCGGCGCGGTGCGGCCAGCACGGGCGCTTGCGGCAACAACTGCTGCCACAACGCGGCCGAAGCGAGCGCGTTGTCGAAGTGGACCACGTGATCGGCATCCCCGTGCACCAGCAGCAAGGGCGGCGGGCGGCGCCCCGCCAGCAGCAGTCGCGCGGCCTCCACGTCGGGATGGCCCTTGCCTTGCATGACGCGCGCCGCCTGCGCGGCGTTGGACGCGCTCAGCGGCACCGCGCCGGAATGCGAACCCACCGCGGCGAAACGATCCGGATAGCGCAACCCCAGTATCTGCGCCATGGCGCCGCCGGCCGACAGGCCAAGCGCGAACACGCGATCGCGGCGAATCGGGCGCTGCTGGCACACATGCTCGACGACGGCCATCAGCAGACTCGCCTCGGCCACCACGCGCGCGGAAGAGCGGAACCAGTTCCAGCACCGCTGCGCGTTCGCGTGGGAGGATTGCTCGGGCATCAGCACCACGCAACCCGCGCTGCGCGCCACCACTGCGGCGCGGGTGCATGCGGCAAAGCTGGCCGTGTCCTGGCCACAACCATGCAGCAGCACCAGCAAAGGCGCCGGACGCGAAGCGCTCACCCCTGGCGGAATAAACAGCCGGTAACGGCGCTGCACGAGTGGCCCCAGCCCCCAGCTTCCTTCTTCCCAGCGCCCCCCGCCACGGCCTGCCGGCGCCGGCACCGGGGACACGACACCGCTCAACACGCGTTGCGTGGCCTTGCTCATGGCCTCGCCCTGCCTCACCGCCGTTTTGATTGCGGACTTCGTGACCGTGCGCTGCGCGCGCCGCATGTTGCGGGTGGCGATCTTGCCGAGGGTGCTCCAGAGTTTGCTGCCACTGCTCTTGCGACGTGTCATCGGCGGCATCTCCCGCGCGCGGTGATGGAATGCGCCGTCAGGGGCGCATGGCTGGCATGGACGCGCAGCGTTTCGCTGCAGCGCAGCACCAGTATGCCGTGCGGCAGGACGTTCTGTCAGGCTTTCCCGCGCAGCACGCGAGCCTAAAAGACCCCACGCAGCGCCAGCTCGGCGCCGAGCAGCAGCAGCCCGCAGAAGAACAGCTTGCGAAACCGCGTCGCGCTGATGCGGTGGCGCAGCCATTGGCCGACGAACATGCCGCCAAGCGCGGGCAGCAGCGCCAGTACCGAAGCGCCGAGGACAGGCGTGTGCAGCAACGCGCCATTCATCGCCAGGCTTACCGCGAGCGCGATGGTGGACACCGTGAACGACAAACCCAGCGCCTGCACCAGCGTCTCCCTGTCCAGGTCCAGGCCCTGGATATAGGGCAGCGCCGGAATCACGAACACGCCCGTGACGGCGGTGATGGCGCCGGTGATCACGCCAGCGAGCGGCCCCAGCCAGTGTTCGGCGGCAGCCGGCACTTTCGGGTGGAAAGCGGCCAGCCCCAGCACCGCGTACAGCACCAGCGCCACGCCCAGCCAGGACGTGGCGTGCACCATCAGGCTGGCCGGCATCAGCGCCGCCGCCAGCCACGTGCCCACGCAGATGGCTACCAGCATGGGCCACATCCGCCGCGCCAGCTGGCCCAGCCGCGGGCCGCTGTAGAGTTGCACCACATTGGTCACCATGGATGGCGCAACCAGCAGCGCCGCCGCCTGCGCGGGCGGCATCGCCAGGCCGAGCAGCCCCATCGCCACGGTCGGCAGGCCCAGCCCCACCACGCCCTTGACCAGCCCGGCGAGCAGGAAGGTAAAGCCGATCAGCGCAATCTGCGCGCTCAGGAATGTCGATTCCATGGCCCGCTCACTCTGCCTGCGATGACGGCGCCGCGATGGGCTGGTGCACGGCGCGACTATCGGCCGGCGCCTGCTCGCGCTCGTGCAGGCCGTAGTCGCGCAGCACGTGCGCCACCCGCAGGCGATAGCCGGCGAACACGCCGCCGCGCCCGGCCGACTGCGCGTGACGGTGCTCCATCGTGTTGCGCCAGGCCATGACCGCCGCTTCGTCGCGGAAGAACGAGAGGGACAGCAGCTTGCCGGGGTTGGTCAGGCTCTGGAAGCGCTCCACCGAGATAAAGCCGTCGATGGCTTCCAGCGTGGGCCGCAGTTGCGCGGCGATGTTCATATAGGTATCCATCCGCCCCTCGGCGGGCTCGACTTCGAAGATGACTGCGATCATGGCGGTTGTTCCTTTGTGATTGCGGTGATTGCGGTGATTGCGGTGGTTCCGGTGGTTCCGGTGTTTGTGGTTTGCCAGGTGTCTGGCGGTTCCGGCGCTCAGAGAAAATGCGGAATGCGCGTATTGAGCGAGGGCCGGTAGCGAAATGCCCGCAACAGCGCCGCGGGATCCGCGCCGCGTACCAGCAGCGCGGCAACAACCGCCTGCGCCACCGAGACGGCCAGCGCGTCGCCGGGACACGCATGACGGCCGGCACCGAAGGTCCACGGACGAGCGCTATCGGCAGGCACGCGCTCGTCGAGCGAAGCGGCCGCCAGCACCAGCAGCACCGCATCGCCGGCCTTCAGGTCCGCGCCGCACAGGCGTGCGTCGGCGGCCAGGAAGCGCCGCGTATTCTGCACCGGCGGATCTTCGCGCAGCACCAGTGCGGCGACATCGCGCAACGCGCCGGATGCGTCCGGGTGCCGGTCTTGCGCCATCTCCCTGCCAAGCCGCACCAGCATATTGCCGACCAGTCCGGCGGTGGCCTCGCACGCTTGTATCAGCAGGCCAATCGCATTGGTGGCGATCACCTCTTGCGCCACGCCGGCTGCAAGCGCTTCGCGCCGCAGCGCATCCAGCGGCCGGCCTGGCGCGAGGTCCGGCTCGCCTGCCGACAAGCGTTCGCGCATCCATGCCTGCAGCCAGGTCGCCGCCTCGCTCCCGGCGGCGGTCTCCTGCGAGGTCGCCAACGGCGACATGGCCCGCGCGAATGCCGTCACCTGCGCAGCGGCCTGCACGGCCACACCCGGCCTGCCTGTTACCGCCAGGCCGAGCGCATCGGCCACGGCCAGCACCGGCAAGGAGAACATCCAGTGATTGACGGTAGCGCCAGGCTGCGTCGGGTCGAAGGGAAAATCCTGCGCCAGCGCCGACACGCGCTGCCGCATGCCGGCCAGCTCCAGGGCCCCCATGCGTTTGCGCAGCACGCCCTTGAGCGGCGCGTTCCAAGCGCCGTCGTTCATGCGGATTAAGCCGCCAAACATTGCGCCGGCAGGGCTGCCGGCCAGCGCGGGAGGCACCGGCTGCGCGAGCGGCCTCACGCGGCTGGCGGGATGCGCCAGCACCGCCTCGACCTCGGCAGCGCCGGCGGCAACCCACAGTCCGAGCGCCTCGTCGCGATAGAAAGGCCGACGCGCGGCGAGGCCGCGGTAGTAGGGCGTCGGGTCGGGATGGGTGACGGCGGCAAGCGGATCTGACGGCATCGGCATGGGCATCGGCATGGGTGCGGGAACGCGGTTGATATTGGTGAGTATGCGTCTATACTGCGATCGTTGTTTCACCGCGAGATGAACTATGGAATACGCTCCCGGCATCAGCCAGATGGCCAGCCTGCTTGCCGACCCCGGACGGGCCGCCATGTTGTGGGCGCTGATGGACGGCAGCGCGCGCCCGGCGGGCGAGCTCGCGGTCATCGCCGGCTTGTCCGCATCGTCCACCAGCGGCCACCTTGCGCGCCTCAGCGAGGGCGGGCTGCTCGCGGTGCAGACGCGCGGACGCAATCGCTACTACCGGCTGGCCACGCCCGAGATCGGCGTTGCCATCGAGGCGCTGGCCAGTGCGTCGCTGGCGAGCCAGCCGCCGCGCGTGCGCGCGGTGCCCGCCTCGCGCACCGCGCCCGCGGCGCTGCGCCAGGCCCGCACCTGCTACGACCATCTCGCGGGGGAACTTGCGGTTGCGCTGTTCGAGCGCATGTCCCACGCCAACTGGATCGTGGTGGCCGGCACGGCCGTCGATCTTACCGAGAGCGGCACGCAAGGCATGGCGCAACTCGGCGTGGATCTCGACGTCGCGCGGCGCAAGCGGCGGCAATTCGCCTGCACCTGTCCCGACTGGAGCGAACGCAAGCCGCACCTGGGCGGCGCGCTCGGCGCGGCGCTGCTCGATAGCCTGATGGTCCGCAAATGGATAGAGCCCACGTCCACCTCGCGCGCGCTGCGCGTGACGCCGCGCGGGCAACGCGAGATCCCGCGCATCGCCGGCTGAGCGGCCGGCGCGCTGGCGTGGTTAGAATTCCCGTTTTCAACGCGCCGTAGAGGCGCCGCACCGATGGAGGGCTGATGCGATGAGCGATGAACTGGATGACGAAACGCACCGCGCGCTCTGGCGCCTGATCGAGCTGATCAACTTCGACGATCCCGCCATGATCGAGAAGCAGCAGACGCTGTTCGACGAGGCGCTGGCCAATTCGGACGACGCGGACGCGGTCGAGGGACAAGAGCTGCTGTGGATCCTCAAGGACGTCATCGACTGGGAGTCCGGCTTCTATGTGGACTGGAAGGACGCGCCGTCTTTCATCAGCTGCATGGATGAGCTTTGCGCCCGCCTCGACATCGAGCTCGACTGGGGCGTGGAAGATCCCGAAGACGAGGAGTTCCTGGAAAAAACCAGCGTGTCCGAGCTGATGGAACTGGCGCACGAGCAATTGCGCCTGGCCGGCATCACGCTATGGAACTGGGACACCGAGAGCGACGCCTATGCCGGCTGGCTGGCGCGCGGCGAGGACGACGAGGAAATGATCAGCCTGGCCGAAACGCTGGGGCTGGAGATCCGGCCCGGCGACCAGCCGTATTGAGCGCGAGCGGACGCGGGTTCCGCCCCCTCCCGGCCGGGGAGCCCGTTGCCTGTTCCGCGTTCCCTGTTAGTCAGTTGAAGCTGGGCTCTGTGTCGACAATTTCCGCGCCCCCAGGCCCCAACGTTTCCTCCAGCACATCGAGAAACACCCTGACGCTGGCCGGCATCAGCTTGCGCGCAGGCATCAGCACATAGACCTTCAGCGGCGCAGACGAATAAGCAGGCAACACCCGCACCAGCCGCCCCTGGTCCAGCTCGTCCTGCACATAGCGCGGCGACAGCCGCGCCACGCCCAGCCCGTCCAGGGCGGCCTTGAGCCGGATCTCCGCATTCTGCGTGCGCATGCGCGGCTCCACCGCCAGGCTCGCCACCTCCACGCCATCGCGCAGGAATTCCCAGCGCCGGTCGTCGGCATTGCCCAGCGTCGGCCAGCTCGCCAGGTCCTGCGGCGTGCGCGGCAATCCGCGTGCGCGTATCAGCGCCGGCGACGCAAAGAACCCGCGATCGATCAGCACCACGCGTTTGCTGGCGAAGGAGCTGTCGAGCAAGCCGGTGTGGGTCATCACGAACACCAGGTCGTAGCCCCGCTCGACCAGGTCGGGCTGCTCCCAGCTCACATCCACCTCGACGCGCAACTCGGGATGCAGCCGCAGCAGCCGCGTGAGGCTGGGCGACAGATGCAGCGAGCCAACCTCGTACGGAGTGGAGATGCGCAGGGTGCCGCTGACCTGCTCGCTGACGGAGACTGCCTCGGCGCTGATTTCGCGCAGTTCGTTAAAGAGGGGGGCGACCCGGTCGTAGAGTTGCTGGCCCCGTTCGGTCACCCGCACGCGGCGCGTGGTGCGCTCGAACAGCCGCACGCCGAGTTGCACCTCAAGCCGGGACACCGCCGCGCTGGCCGACGACTTCGGCACATCGGCCAGGTCGGCCCCTTTAGTGAAGCTCGCGCCTTCCACCACCCGGCAAAAAATCTCCCAGTCCTTCCATTCGATCGTCTTCATGCGCCAATCCCTTTTGCCGCCTTGCGCGCGCCATCAGTCGTGCGCGTCAATGCGGGCGATTGTCCCATATGGCGAACAATGGCGCGCAGACCTCTCCCGCCAAAAGCTTCCCTTGACAATTTACATCGTAAATATACACTGTAAAACATAGACACCAGATCATCTGGCGATATGCCACAAAGGGCACACAACATCCATCGCAGCACAACGGACAAATGGCAAGAAACCTTACCCAGGACGAGATCGAAGCCTTCAAGGCGCGCCTGTGCGCGGTGGCCGAGCGCCGCTTTGCCGAAGGCGGCGTAGCCAGCGTGAGCATGCGCCAGCTCGCCGAAGAACTGGGCTGCAGCCCGATGACGCCGTACCGCTATTTCAAGGACAAGGAAGACATCCTGGCGGCCGTGCGCACGGCGGCGTTCGACCGCTTCGCCGCCGCGCTGGAAGCCGCCGGCGCCAGCGCCGGCGAGCCGCGCGAGCGGGCACACGCGGTGGGTGAGGCTTACCTCGCCTTCGCCTTTGCCGAGCCCAACGCCTACCGGCTCATGTTCGACATGACCCAGCCGGGCGACGACCGCTATCCCGAACTGGAACGCGCCGGCTCCCGCGCGCGCCGCACCATGAGCGCGCACCTGGAAACCATGGTGGAGCGCGGCCTGATCCACGGCGACCCGCAGGTGCTGAGCTATGTGATCTGGGCCTCGATCCACGGCCTGGTGATGCTACGCCTGGCCGGCAAACTGCCCGACGGCCCCGGTTTCCGCGTCATCCATGCCGAGATGATGCGGCTGCTGGTGCAAGGCATGCGCGCGCCCATGCCCGAAACCGGCATTGAAAGCGAATAAGCGAATAAGCGAATAACGCAACAAGTAACCAAGCCGGCAACGAACCCGGCCCCCCCGGCCACGCCGGAGCCAACCCCGCAGCAGTCAACAAGGAGCACGAGATGAGCCAGCCGTTCCCGTCGTCCCCCTATCTCAGCGGCAACTTCGCCCCCATCCTGATGGAATGCGACGCGCCCGACCTGCCGGTGCTGGGCGAGCTGCCGCGCGCGCTGCGCGGCACGCTCTACCGCAACGGCCCGAACCCGCAATACGCGCCGCGCGACGCGCAGTACCACTGGTTTATCGGCGACGGCATGGTGCACGCCTTCCACATCGAGGATGGCCGCGTGCGCTACCGCAACCGCTGGGTGCGCACCAATAAGTTCCAGCGCGAGCAGGCCGCGGGGCGTGCGCTGTTCGGCAGCTGGGGCAACCCCGCCACGACCGATGCCTCGGTGCTTGGCCAGAACGATGGCGTGGCCAACACCAATATCCTCTGGCACGCCGGCCGCCTGCTGGCGCTGGAAGAAGCCGACCTGCCGGTCGAGCTGGACAGCGAGAGCCTGGCCACGCGCGGCGACGTCGACTACGGAGGCAAGCTCAAAGGCGCCATGACCGCGCACCCCAAGGTGGACCCGGTCACCGGTGAAATGGTGTTCTTCGCCTATTCCGTCGATGGCCCCTTCACGCCTGGCATGCGCTACGGCGTGGTGGACCGCAACGGCCAGTTGCAGCGCCTCGAACGCTTCGAAGCGCCGTTCCCCAGCATGGTCCACGATTTCATGGTGACGCAGAACCATGTGCTGTTTCCCATCCTGCCGCTCACCGGCAGCATGGACCGCGCCATGCGGGGCGAGCCGGCCTACGCGTGGGAGCCGCAGAAGGGTTCGCACATCGGCATCATGCCGCGCAATGGCGGCGCCGCGCAGATGCGCTGGTTCCGCGGCGACGCCTGCTATGTGTTCCACGTCATGAACGCCTGGGAAGCCGGCAACAAGATCATCGCCGACGTGATGCAGTACGAGAGCGCGCCCCTGTTCAATCCCAGCGCCAATGGCGAGTGTGCGCGCCTGTGCCGCTGGACCTTCGACATGGCCGGCAAGTCCGACAGTTTCACGCGCGAGTACCTGGACGACATGCCGGGGGAATTCCCGCGCTTCGACGAACGCTTCTCCACGCTGCCCTATCGCCACGGCTACTTCGCGTTCCGCCAGCACGAGAGCAGCGCGCGCGGCAGCTATGACGGCCTGGCGCACATCGACCTGCGCAGCGGCAAGCGCGCGGTGCATGTGCTGCCGCAAGGCGACGCCATCTCCGAGCCGGTGTTCGTGCCGCGCGCGGCCGACAGCGCCGAAGGCGACGGATGGCTGCTGGCCACGGTCTACCGCGGCGCGCAGGCGCGCAGCGACCTGGTGGTGCTGGACGCCGGTGCGGTGGCCGATGGCCCGGTTGCCACGGTACAGCTTTCGCACCGCGTGCCGTTCGGCTTCCACGGCAACTGGCACGGCGCGGACTGAGCCGGAACCGCCGCGCTTCCTTGCCGCCCTGTTCATTCACGCAAGACGGCACGACACGCATCGTGCCGCATCACCGCATTACGACACCAAGGAGACCAGCATGGGAATGCTGACCGGCTTTGCCCCCTTCATCGCCTTCTTCATCGCCATGCGGCTGGCGTCCCCATTGGCCGGACTCGGCGCGGCCTGCGCCGTCTCGCTGGCCATGTGCCTGCGCATGTGGCGGCGTGGCGAATCGCTCAAGGTGCTGGAGGTAGGGAGCCTTGCGCTGTTTGCGCTACTGCTGCTCTATACCGCAATCGCTGCGCCCCAATGGACAGTGGCCACGGTGCGGCTCGCGGTGGATGCCGGCCTGTTTGCCATCGTTGCGGTCTCGCTGGCGATCGGACGTCCGTTCACGCTGCAATATGCGCGCGAGCGTGTACCGCAGGAATACTGGAACGCGCCGCGCTTCCTGGCGGTGAACCGCCACATCACGCTGGCGTGGGCCGCCGCGCTGGCCATCATGGTGGCCGCCGACGCGGCGGCGGAATATGTCAGCGCGATCCCGTTGTGGATCGACATCGCGGCCACGGTGGCCGCCTTCGCCGGTGCCGTGATCTTTACGGTGCGCTATCCGGCTGCGGTGCGGCGCGCGGCGGAGGCCGCCGGGGCGGGGCAGACACGGGCGTAGAAGCAAGCGGGGACTCCGGATGCGTCATCGCGAGCGGTGTTGGCGCATCCTGGCAGCTTCATTCGGTGCGTCAGGTTTCCTGACTGCTGGCTTTCAACGCCCCCAGCGCCTCTTCTATTTCCTGCTGGAACGCTGGCCACAGTTCCTGAAAGCTCTCGAGCCCCTCGCTTCTAACCAACTGCTGCAGGCCGATGCATAGTTCCGCCAGGGTCGCATTTCCCACCAGCGCAAAACCTCCGCTCAGCGAGTGCAGTGCATTGAGGACTGCGTCGGCGTTGCCCGCCCGCAAGGCCTCTGTCATCGCCGCTGTTGTCTGCCGCGTGGTAGTGCGCATCGCCTCGCACACCTGCGGGGTGATCGGCAATTCCGACGATTCCGGCAATGTCTTGTCAATAGCGGATTCTCTCGGCGCGCTTCGGCCAGCCCGCGACCGCAGGACGCGCCCCAGCACGGCGAGCGGCAAGGGCTTGACCAGGACCGTGGAAATGCACGATTCCAGGCTGCGATGCGCCTGTTCCGGTGAGCTATGCGCACTCATCGCGACGACAGGCAGGCCTGGATATTGCCGCCGGATGGCCGAGCCCAGGGCATAGCCATCCATCACCGGCATGCCGATGTCCGTCAGCACGACGTCATATTGCCTGTGCGCAAGCGCCTCCAACGCCTTCGCGCCATTCTCGACGATCGTCGCGTCAAAGCCGAGTTGCTCGAACTGATCGGCCAGCATGGCACGGGTTGCCGGGTGGTCTTCCGCGACCAGCACCCGGATGGGCAGTTCACCGTCACCGGACTCCACCGCGCTTGCAGCGTCCGATGCCTTGCCCGGCGCCGCTTCGCCGTCCTGCGCGCCCTCGAGGGGTGCCTCCGTTCGTTGCAATGGCCACCTGACCGTGAAGGTACTGCCCTGCCCCGGCGTGGATTCGACCGAGATTTGGCCTTGCGCTGCTTCCACAATGCGCTGGCACAGCGGCAGCCCGAGGCCGGTGCCACCGTAACGTCGATGGATGGAACTGTCGGCCTGCGTGTAGAGCGCGAAGAGGGTTGGCACGGCGGACGGATCCATCCCGATGCCGGTATCCGCAATATCGAACTGCACGACAGATCTTTCGTTGTCTGGCACAAAGGCGGCGCGAACGACCACATGGCCGGATTCCGTGAACTTGATGGCGTTGCTGACCAGGTTGGCGATCACCTGCCGGAGCCGGGTCGGATCGCCAAGAACGTAGCCGTCGACATCGGGAGAGATGTCACAAGTCAGCGCCAGGCCTTTTGCCTCCGCAAGCGGCGCGAACGTGTCGCGCACATTCTGCAGTAGTTGGTCGCAACGGAAAGGAATGGATTCGAATGTCAGCTGCCCCGCTTCGACCTTGGACACGTCCAGCACGTCATTGATGATGCGAAGCAGCGAAGCGGACGACGACTCGACGATCTCCAGCCTTCGCCGCTGGCCGGCAGACAATGGCGAGCGCCCCATGAGTTCCAGGCAGCCGATCATCGCATTCAGCGGCGTACGGATTTCGTGGCTCATGGTGGCAAGGAACGTGGATTTCGCCTTGTTGGCCTGGTCCGCCGCCTGGCGCGCCTCCCTGAGCTTCTGCTCCGTCTTCTTCTGCGCGCTGATGTCCAGCAACGCGCAAAGCAGAGCTTCCTCCCCTCGATACTTGACACGTGTGAAGTTCACCATCAGATGCGTCAAGTCCTGCGTGTCCGCCCCCCCGATGGTCAACTCCTGGGCGACCAGCGGCCGGTTCCTGTTCGGGCTGCCCGCACGCGCTTGCGACGCGCGCCGATAGAGTTCCCACATGCGCTGGTTCAGGGGCGGCTCGCCAACCTGCTCGGCATAGCGGGCCATCACGTTGTTGTCCACGATCACGCTGCCATCGGCCTGCGCAAGCAGGCTAAGGCCCACCGGCGCAGTATGGAGCAGCGCGCGGTTGAGCTTCTGGCTCTCCTTGAGGCGCACCGCGCGCTCATACGAAGGCAGGAGGATCTTGTCGCGATAGATGACAATGCGGACCCACAGCAGCAACCATCCCGTCAAGGCAAGGGCGCCCATCGCCAGCACGCGATACTTCAGGCCGGCCAGGATCGTGTAAGGCGTATAAGCGTAGACGAGGCTCCAGTCCGTCCCCGGAAGGCTGTCACTGACTTTGAAGACGCCGTCCCGGAAGGTCTGCTGCACGCCCGGCCCCGCCGCACCGTTATGCGTGGCTGCCACGTGGCTGATGAAGGCGCTGCGCTTGGCGTCCGGCGTCAGCAACACCTTGCCGCGCCCGTCGATAATGGCGAACTCGCCCCCTTCACCCGGATTCTGCAGGCCATTCAGGAACCGGCCCGGACGCCTGTTGGTAACGACGATGGCAAGCGGCTTTTTATCGCTGTCAAACAGGAACTGTACGATGCGGAACACCAGCGCGCCCGAGAGCGGATCAAATCGCGGCTCCATCCAGATCACGTCCGTCGGCGTGGCTTCGGGATGGGCTACCGCAGCCTGCGCGAGGCTGACGATGTCTGGCCAGGTCTCCTTGAACAACCTGAGCGCATCGGGCAGGCGGGACACCGGTACATCGTTGCCGTTTCCAGACCGGACCAGCGTAGCCAGGAAATCCCCGTGCACGGAATAGAAATACGTGTTCGCGGAAAGATCGGACGTCCGCGTCAGCAACAAACTGGATTTGAACTGCTTCTCCACCATGGCCAGAAGCGGCAAGTAGCTCGAAGCGGGCCGGGCGTCGCTGACCTCGGCCGCCACGGCATAGACTCGGCGGCCCGAATCCCGGCTGATGCGCAGCTGACCATGATTGGCAAGGTACTGTTCGCGCAAGGCCGGCGACGGCATCGCCTGGCGGTCCCACACGCCTTCCGCATAGCCCGTGCTCAGCTTCAGGACCGTGCCGGCCCCTGTCATGCTGACCATGAGCCTGGACTCCTGCGTCAGAAACCCTGCGCGCGCCGCCGCATTGTAGTCACTGACCGCCATCCACAAGGCCAACACCGAGCACAGCAAGATGAAAGCCGATAGTGCGGCACCACCGCCGTATAGCAGGGTAAGCTGATACCGCTTCATCAGCTCAGGATTGAAGTCGCGGCGACCGCGGGAAATGCGGTGCCTGACAAGGGGCTTCAGTTTCACGGCGACGTTGACTTCATTCTGATTCTGTTGGATCTATCAGGCGTTCAGCCCGGCGAACCGTGCCGCAAGGCGCGCCGGCGTCACGCGCCCTCTTGGCCGCCTTCCGGCTCCGGTTGCTTGTCGTTGCCGCTGTAGCGGATCAGATCCGCATCGCGCGTGACCCCAAGCTTTTTCATTGCCGCAGCCTTCTGCGCGCTGATGGTCTGCTTGCTACGATGCAGCTGGGCAGCAATCTCGCCCACCTTGTAGCCCGCCCGGAACAATCTCACGATTTCCGCCTCCCGGACACTCAGCTTGCGCGTGGCGCCAGGGTCCTCCTGGTCTTCGAGCAAAGACGCAACAGTGGGCGACACGTATTGCCCACCGGTATAGGCGGCATGCACAGCGGTAACGATATGCGCCATGGCATCGGACTTGCTCAGTATGCAGGTCACGCCAAGCGTCTGAATGGCGCGCAGCACCGCGGGATCGTCCACCATGGTAATGGTCACGACGTGCACCTCGGGGAACCGTCGCAAGATCATCGAGATGAGTGCCTGTCCGTCGCCGTACTTACCGTCCGGCATGACATAGTCGAGCACCAGAACGTCGCATGGCTGCTTGCCGAGCGCGTCGATCAGTTCCGTGGAATTCGAGGCTGTCCCGGTCACCTCGATGCCGCCGGCCCCTTGCAGCGAATGCGCTATGCCAAGCAACGTGACTGGGTGATCGTCCGCCACCATGACACGCAAATGAAAGTCATCCATCAAGCCCACGCTTGTAGAAAGTTGCACAAGACACCCAAGGTGTGAATGGCAAATAGCGCAATGTCGCCACCCACAGTGCTTGGCCCACACGGCGCCAGGGTTTCAACCCCGGTTGCAATGATACTTTTTGATCACTTTTCAGCCTGCAAGTGCGAAGTAGGCCATATCAATGGTATACGATCCCTGCCCGTGCCCCTCACTTGGCAGCCGGGCATGGCTGGCGCGTCGATTTCTTTCGCTCCAACCGCTAGATTCAGACTCGTCCTATTTTTTTATGCCGGCCATCCTTCTATCCTATCGGCATGAAAGGATCTCTCAGCACCCTCGCGCTGCATCAAGCCCAACTCCCCGGCACCCCATTGCATGGTTGTGGCGCGCGCGCCCACGATAAGCCTGCAGGTCCGGGCAGCGCGAGCCGTCACCGCATCCTGGTCGTGGAAGAGAATCCGCAGCACCTCTCCACCACGATGCAGATGTTCGCCTGTCAGGGCGACCATCATGTGGAAGGCTACGCCGACGGAGCCAAAGCCTTGCAGCGCCTGGGCGAATGCCCTTTCGACCTGGTTGTCACCGGCCTCAATGTGGCCGGCGCCGACGGCATCCAGATCATCCAGAGCCTGCCTGCGTCTGCGATCGCACCGGCGCTGGTCATCACAAGCACCGCGCCGCGGCCGATACTGGTCGGCGCCCGCAAGGTCGCTGAATCGCTGGGCATCGCGGTGATGGCTACCTTGCCGAAGCCGCTCACACAGCAAGGCGTGCATGCCGCGCTTGGCGCCTACCGCGAGAGCGTGAAGCGTGTACGTCCCGCCCGTCTCGGCAATACCCCGGAGTTTCACCGCGATGCCCTGATCGCCGCCATGGAAAACGGCGAAATGCAAGCCTGGTTCCAGCCACAGTGCGCGCTGGTCGACGGTCTGCGCCATGCGGTGGAGGCGCTGGTGCGTTGGGAACACCCGAAATTCGGGCTGCTGCTGCCCGGCGCCTTCCTGCCCGCCATTGAGCGCGAGGGGCTCGAGGCCTGCCTGTTGCAGACCATGCTGGCACAGACACTCGCCGCGCAACAAGATTGGCAGGCCCGCGGCCTCGATATTACCGTCTGCGTGAACCTCACGACCAAGCTGCTGGATGACCCGGATCTTCCCGATCGATTGCATGCGCAGGTAACAGCGGCCAACGGCGATCCACGGCGTATCTGTTTCGAGTTGACCGAAGACTCCATGGCGGCGCAGGAAAGCAACTACTACGCAGGCGCATGCCGCCTGCGCATGCACGGCTTTGACCTGGCCCAGGATGATTTCTCCAGCGGCTTCAGCTCGTTCTACAGACTGGTGGCGACGCCCTTCACGGATCTGAAGCTGGACCGGTCCATGATCAAGGACGCCACCACGATCGATGCCTTCCGTGCTGCCCTCTCGAGCGTGGTGCAGCTTGGGCGCAAGATGGGCATGACCGTTATCGCGGAAGGCGTTGAGACCGAAGCCCAACTGCGGCTTCTCCAGGAGTTTGGCTGCCACAGGGCGCAAGGCTTCCTGATATCGCCCGCCATCCAGCGGGATGCCATAGCCCGCTTCTTCTCCGCAGGCTGACGGCCGCCAGTCGCCCCGTCCGTCCTTTTCCGCCGCCTTGCAAATTGACCTGAAGCGGATCGCCGTGATTCTCGACGAATCATCGTGTGGCGCTCTCTCCCAGCGCCTTCCCTGACATGGCTGGTGGCGTGCCGCAGCACCCAAATGCTCACGCTTTGGCCTTGATCCGCTCCTGCTTCCCGCAAGCTCGCGCCGGCATCGCCGGGCATGCCTGCGCGGCCGGCCCGGTTTGTGACACTGCAAGATCAAAAGTGTGAACAATTCTTAAAATTAGGACTCGTCCTATTAAGGAGCGTGAATTTCGTACTTGTCCTATATTTTTGGGACCGAAAATCGTACATCATACACATATTGAAAGACCACCCACCCACACCGTTACAGGGGATCACTATTTAATCTGCAAAAAGGCGCCAAGGTTAATATGCGTAAATTTAATATAAGCGTTGTTCTGGCTGACGACACTCCATTGATGCTGAGTGGCCTGAAATGCGCGCTGAATTCAATTTCGAAGATAACCATCTTGGCTTCGTGTGAAACGTCACAAGAACTCTTTGGCACATTAGCCGACATCAAATGTGATGTTGTTGTTACGAATTACGCGATTCGCGGAAGCGAATCCGGAGATGGGCTGGCCTACCTCTCTCGTCTTCGGCGTCTTCACCCAGACGTGAAAATTGTCGTCCTGACGAGCTACAAGCAGCCCGCCATTATCAAGTCCGTATTGGCCCTTGGCGTCTCCGCGATCGTAGCGTGGCATGACGATGCAGCAGAAGTAATCACGGCCATTCTTGTCAGTTCTGCTGGCGGCGAATATGTTTCTCCACAGGTCCGTACGGCCCTGGCTTGTTTTCAGTCCGATATCGAACAACCGCAACAGCTTTCCCCCCGCGAATCGGAGGTTATGCGCCTCTATATTTCCGGGATGACCATCGGTGAAATCGCAGCGCTTCTCAAGAAGGGCAAGCAGACAATAAGCTGCCAAAAAATGAGTGCCATGCGAAAGCTCGGAATAAAGAGCAATGCCGATCTCATCAGATATGGCCTTGACAGCAGCGTCGGCCAGCATTGATGAAACGTAGTCGCAGAAGCCAAACATCATCTTCTGGCCGACTTCCCTAATACTGGGTCGCCCACAGTACCGGCTGTGAGCCACTCTGTACCGAGGCACTCCTCCTAAAAGAGTGCGTAGTCTCGACCATGCCTGAATGTAAAGCCATTCACTCACAGCACTTCTGACTGGCTCTACATATCAAGCGTTCCTTGCAACTTTTTTGCAACCTCCGAGAGGAAATCTGAAAATGAAAACGAAAATTCTGGCAATCACCCTGGCAACGGCTGGCCTGATGACCGCAGCTGGCACGGCGCAAGCGGCTGACGGCACGATCAACTTCACCGGCAGCGTGATCGCTTCCACCTGCAAGATCAACGCCGGCACCAACGACCTGGCCGTGGCTCTGCCGCGCGTGAGCACCAGCACGCTGGCCAAGGCGGGCGCCACCGCCGGCCGCACGCCGTTCGTCCTCTCGCTGACGGGCTGCGCCGTCTCCGAGGATGCGCCCACCAAGGTCTCTGTTTCCTTCGAACCCGGCACCTCCGTCAACGCCGACACCGGCCGTCTGAAGCTGCAGGGCGAAGGCGCCGCATCCAACGTGGAAATCGGCATCCTGAATGATCAGTCCAATCCGATCAAGGTAGGCGCAGCCAGCGGCAACCAGAACTCGCAGATCGTGGACATCGATAGCAAGACCGGTGCCGCAAAGATGAGCTACGCCGCCGAATACACGGCAACTGGCGTGGCAACGGGCGGTAGCGCGAACTCGTTCGTGCAATACACCCTGATGTACCCGTAAGCGCGAGGACGAATCTCTGATCTCCGGGGATTGACGTACGAGCTTGCAAGCCGTCTGGCCGGCCCCGGCCAGCGGCTTGCGACAGGAGGTAACAACGCAAAGGATACTCATATGACACTCAGCATTCCGAAGTCGAAGCTATCGAGGGTGATGGCGATTGTCTCCGCATCGATTGTGTCCGCATCGATCGCGTCAACGGCCGCCGCAGCCGTCGTCGTGTCAGGCACGCGCGTCATCTTTCCCGCGGAAGAGCGCGAGATGACCATCAAGGTCACGAATGATGGCCGCCTTCCCTCTCTGGTACAGACGTGGATCGATGTCGGGAACGAAAATGATTCGCCGGACAAGATCGACGTGCCGTTCACGCTCACCCCGACCATGTTCCGCGTCGAGCCCGGCAAAGGCCAGACCCTGCGCATCATCTATACGAATGAACCGTTGCCGACCGACAAGGAATCGTTGTTCTGGCTCAACGTGCTGGACGTGCCCCCGAAGCCAACCGCGGAAGACGAACGCAACCGTCTTCAGGTTGCCTTCCGCACACGGATCAAACTGATGTACCGTCCGGCCGGACTGCCGGGTAAAGTCGACGAAGCCCCGGCACTGCTCAAGTGGCACATCGCCAGGGACCCGGAAGCTAACCAGTATGTCCTGAAGACCGTCAACCCCAGCCCTTATGTCGTCAGCCTTGGCAGCGTCCAGTTGAAGGTGGGGGGGAAGACGTTCGATGCGGGCATGGGGTATGTGCGTCCTGGTGGATCGCAGACATTTCCGATCAAGGGGCTGGAATCGATGCCCGCCGCGGAAGCGACGATCGAATACAGCAGCATCGACGATTGGGGCGGCAACAAGAACGCCCAGGTACCCGTCGCCACCGACCCACGAAACTAGCCGGTCCGGTCAGCACGTCCTCACCAGCCTCCCTGCTGGGTGAACAGAAATCTCACACAAGTAAGCGTTGCGCATCCCGTGCGCCACGTACCAATGTCGGGCAGCAAGGTCGGACTGTAGGACCGATGGCGTGGTCCGATCCACGATCGCCTGATGATCTACTTCCGGAGTGTTTTCCATGCCGCCGATTCAGCGTCCGAATTCCGATATTGGCCACATGCCGCAGTTGCGGCCGATATGCGCATTGCTGCTGACCAGCCTGGCCGGCTGGCAGAGCAATGCGAACGCGGATGACGGCACGCCGGCGCCGTTCCAGATCGCGCAAATCCAGTCCACGCCACTTGAGTTCGAGAGCGGTTTTCTCAACAACAGCGGCGGCGGCGTGGATCTGTCGAAGTTCGAGCGCAGCAATGTCGTCCCGCCTGGAACGTACAGTGTCGATATCTATGTCGATCAAAACTGGGTGGGGCGCGCCAGCGTGCCGTTCAAGGCCGTGGCCGGCACGGCGGATGCCCAGCCTTGCTTCAATGAAGCGCTGCTGAAACAGGCCGGGGTCAATCTCGGCAAGCTGCCTCACCATGTGAAGGCCGCCTTCGCCGAGCCGGACGCCTGCGTGCGCCTCGGGCAAGCCATTCCGGACGCCAGCTCCAGTTTCGACTTCGGCGAACAGCGCCTCAATCTCAGCATTCCGCAGATTGCGCTGGTTCGTAACGCGCGCGGATACGTGAGCCCCGACCAGTGGGATGCCGGCGTCCCCGTCGGCATGCTCGGCTACAACGCCAACGTCTACAGCAGCAAGAGCCAGGGCAGCCACGCGCAGACCCAGGGATACCTGGGCTTGAACGTGGGTGTCAACATGGGAGGTTGGCATTTCCGTCACGACGGATCGTATAGCCTGGATGACAAAGGGCGCCAGAAGTACCAGAACGTTGCAACGTATTTGCAACGGAGCCTGCCGTCGTTGTCGTCGCAGCTCGTCATCGGCGAGTCCTATACTTCCGGCGATCTGTTCGATTCCACCCAGTTCCGCGGGGTGCGCATCTCCACGGACGACCGGATGCTGCCGGATTCGTTGCGCGGCTACGCGCCGGTCGTGCGAGGCGTGGCCAACAGCAACGCGAAAGTCTCGATCTCGCAGAACGGCGTCAAGCTCTACGAAACCACGGTCGCGCCGGGTGCGTTCGAAATCGATGACCTCTACCCGACTGGCTACGGCGGCGACCTGCACGTTGCCGTCACGGAAGCGGACGGCTCCGTGCATTCGTTCTCCGTGCCGTATGCTGCCGTGCCGCTGTCGCTGCGTCCTGGCACCAGCCGCTACAGCGTGGTGGCGGGCACCGTGCGCAATCAGCAAAGCTCGAAGAATCCGCTCTTTACCCAGGGCACCTGGCAGCACGGCTTCACCAACCTGCTGACCGGCTACGGCGGTATCACCGTGGCCGAAGGCTACGTGTCGGTGATGGCCGGCGGCGTGCTGAATACCACGTTCGGCGCGTTCGGGGGCGACGTTACGCACGCCCGCACCTCGATCCCGGGCGTGAAGCGCTTCGACGGCTCCAGTGTGCGGGTGAGCTATGCGAAGAACGTGGTGGCCACCGGCACCAACGTCTCGATCGCGGCTTACCGCTATTCGACGGCCGGCTACTTCGGGCTCAACGACGCCATGCTCGCCCGCGACCAGGCCGAGCGCGGCCTGTCCATCGACACGGTCTACCGGCAACGCAATCGCGCGTCGCTGACACTCAACCAGCGCCTCGGCGAGCGCGGCGGCAACATCAATGCCACCGCGTCCACGGCGACGTACTGGAACCGCAGCGGCTCGGACGTCAGCTATTCAGTGGGCTACAGCAATGCCTACAAGAATCTTGGCTACAGTGTGTCCGCCACGCGCCAGCGTAACTCCGGCGGGCAGATGAGCACGCTGTACTACGTCGGCCTGACGATTCCGCTGGGCGGGAAGACGCCGATGACGATGACCGGGAACATGCTGCGCGATACCGCCGGGCGCACCCAGCTGCAATCGTCGGTCTCGGGCGCGGCCGGCGTGGACAACAATTTCTCCTACGGCCTGAACGCCAATCACGCGAACGGCAACGGCAGTTCGACGACCACTGGCGGCGCCAACGTGATGTATCGTGCCCCGAATGCCGAACTCAGCGCCAGCGTCAGCGGCGGCGCGGATTACCAGCAGGCCTCCGTGTCCGCTCGCGGCGCCATGGTGGCGCATCCCGGCGGGATCACGCTGTCCCAGCCCCTTTCGGAAACGTTTGCGATTGTCGAAGCACCGGGAGCGGAAGGCGCGCGCGTGACGAATGCGTCCGGCGTGCGGATCGACAGCCGGGGCTACGCGATCGTGCCGTATCTCACGCCGTTCAACATGAATATGGTCGAGCTGGACCCGAAGGGGTTGTCGACCGATGTTGAGCTCAAGGAAACGAGCCAGAGCGTGGCGCCGCTGGCGGGATCCGCCCCGATGCTGAAATTCGCCACGGAGTCAGGGCGCTCCGCGCTGATCCAGCCCCGGCGGCCGAATGGCAAGCCGCTCCCGTTCGGCGCCAGCGTGGTCAACGAGCAAGGAAAGGAAGTCGGCTCCGTCGGCCAGATGGGCAAGATCTTCGCGCGCGGCCTGGAGTCGCAAGGCGAACTGACCGTCAGGTGGGGCAAGGACGAATCGTCGGTATGCCACGTCCCCTACACCCTGCCGGAGCGGAAGAAGAACAAGGGGCTGCAGCCTCTGCAGCGCATCGATGCAGCCTGTGCGGATAGCGCGCCTCGTCCGAACTACGCAGCGAATCAGCCGCGTCGTTGAGAAAAGGCTGGACGCGCGGTGCGCAGCGCGCCGCTTAAACACCTCGGAATCTGCGGATGCGGAACGACTCTGCCGATGCCTTGCCAGTCATCACGGCAAGCTGTAGTTTGCGGCGGCCCGGCCAACGGTGCGCCCTACTACCCCCGCTGACAACGGCTTGAAGACATAAGGGCTTTATGAAGATGAATTCCCCCAGAAAATAGCAGTTGTGGCGGATTTCTTTGATGGATCCGACACGCATATGGTAGGTGGACTTCTTATGCTATTTAAAATTACTTCGAGTGCTCTAATCCTGGGCGTCATGTTTCTGTCTGAATCAGCGTTTGCTGGTTGTACGGTAACTTCGCGTTCGAATCCGGCGCCGGCGCTTCCGACCACGATCAGCCATGTTCGAGATTCGTTAGCCCCAGGGATTAAGTTTCCGTCATCGACTGCCGGAGACGACTATGTTGCAGCAATCGACGACGCCGGCTGCCAGATCGATGCAATCGTCGTAACGCCGCGCGGGAGAGTGGTTCCGGGTGTGACGTATCAGGGCCAAAACGGCCCCGCTGCTGTATTTGAAACCGGAATTCCCGGCATAGGTTACGCACTGGAAACAAGAAATATCAACAGGCCATCGGTGTCTATTGGGGCTGAGCCAACTGTGTTTCCGGCCGGGCCAACCGGCTCTAGCGGTTGGGGCTACTTCCAGAAGGTGACGCTCGTCGCAACGGGGTCTGTCCCAACGGGAAACTATCGTGTCCCGGCTCAAACCACCTCGACCCTAGGCGCCATGCTGAATGGAACTGTCGTGTCGAATCGACTGTCGTTAGGTATAGGCGCATTGAGCATCACCGTTACGGCAAAAGCATGCACGATCACGTCCGGCGCGACCAACACGGTGGTCATGCCGCAGTTGGTGACGTATAGCCTGAAAGTGGTAGGAGATGTCTCTGCCGCCAAGTCGGCGCCGTTTTCGTTGGGACTCAAATGCGATGCGGGCGTCAGTGTCTATGCAACCTTGACGGATGCGACCAATCCCGCGAATACCGGCAATATCCTTAGCCTGGCGAAGAATTCGACGGCAACTGGCTTGGGTATTCAAATCATGAAGCAAGGTACGAACAGTCCGTTGAATTTTGGGCCGGATTCAGCGGCCAAGGGCAATACGAATCAGTGGCTGGTCGCTAAATCGGCGGCATCTGGCGGTGTGATCTCGGTTCCCTTTGAAGCGCGCTATATCAAGACGGCGGAAACGATCAAGCCGGGTGCCATGAGCGCGCTCAGCACGATCACGTTCTCGTATCAATAGCGTCAGCCCTGCCGCTCCGCTGACAACGACTTGAAGACATAAGGACTCTCCGATGAAGATGACGATGAATTCCCCGAGAAAATGGCAGTTATGGCAGCTTGCCTCGAAGGGCAGCGGATACTGCGCGCTGGCTACCGCATCCCTGGCGAGCCTGCCGCCGCAAAAGCAGGACATGGCCCAGAACATCGCGGCCAGGCTCTTGCCACGCGACCGTTACTCCGACGTCAAGGCGGCGCTATTGGTCCATGTCACGCTGGATCTGGGCAATGGGGTGCGAGCGCAAGCCGAGGGCACAGCCGTAGGGCGAGCGCTGCACTACGTCTACGTGCCCTGGAGCTTGCAATTTGCCTATCGCCAGTTCAATCACACCGGCCCGGTGCCTTGCTGAAGGCCCAAGGCACAGGGATCGACCGGCCGGCGCGCCTGGTCCATCCGTGTGAAGCGTCAAGAAAGCATTTCGTCGGCAAACGATTTCACGCGGGCAGGACACGGCGCGATGCGTGATCGACGGCTTTTCTGGTGACCGAAGACATCGGTGCTTCGCCGGCCAGTTCGGCCAGTTCGGCCGTGACGCGGTGACGACCACGATCGAAAGCGTGTTTCCGGAACGCGGCATCGATCTGCGCTCGATACGCCAACGACGCATTGTATGCCCGTCGACGGTACGCGATTTAGTACGCGTCCTATTTTAAACGGCCTGCCACCTCTATAGCATCCAGGATCAAACGCGCGCGTCCCGACAATGCAATGGATGATCCGAAAAATGGGGGCGGCACGGGGGCACAACGTGATCCCTCGCTTACGAAAGG